>URNB01000040.1 GCA_900549055.1 uncultured Oscillospiraceae bacterium | reverse complement strand
TCCTTTTATCCGCCACAGGCGGCAGTCGGTTGTTATGCTCCGCCAATACCACCCCTGTGCCCTTGAAAAACCGCTGAATAAGCGGTTTTTCGCTTATAATGTGTTTTTCCGCCGCACATGTCAGCGGAAAAACGAAAAATGCGGTGATATCGCCGCATTTTATTGGTGAATTAATTTTCTTTTTTATCCTCTTCAAAGGCTTCCGTGCTTTTATCGGGAGTCAGCAAAACGAGCAGAGTTCTGAAGATCAGCTTTATATCAAGCCACACGCTGTATTCGTTTATATAGGTCAGGTCGAATATTAGCTTGTCCTTCGGTGAGGTGTTGTATTTTCCGTAGATCTGCGCCATTCCGGTAAGACCTGCCTTCGCGCGCTGGCGGTATGAGAATTCAGGCAGCTCCTTTGTGTACTTCTCAACATTCTCAAGCATTTCGGGTCTCGGGCCGACAATGCTCATATCGCTCTTTATAACATTTATAAGCTGCGGCAGCTCGTCAATTCTGAATTTACGGATTATCCTGCCGGTGCGGGTTATTCTGTCATCATTTTTGGTTACTGACTTATGAACCGAGCCGTCCTCCGCACGCATAGAGCGGAATTTAATAACGCTGAACACTCTGCCGGCGTAGGTGGCGCGCTCCTGCTTGTAAAACACCGGGCCGCCGTCCTCAAGCTTAATGCAGATCGCAGTTATAAGGAATATGGGGGATGTGATTATAAGCCCGAGGCCCGCAATCAACAGATCCATAAGACGCTTTATCACGCGCTGCTCGAATGTGAGCCCCTTTACGGGCGCATAAACCATTGATTTATCGTCAAAAAAGACGCGATGGCTGCTAACCGACACAATATCCGAAAGCTCAACGCTGTAATAGATATCCTTTTTGCAGTGATAGCAGTATTCCACAAAGGAATTTCTTTCCGGAACCGACAGGTTGTAAAAGAAAACCGAATCTGCCCTGTCTATTTTTTTCAGTATATCCGGGTCGTCGGTAAATACTACACCGGTAATATTATACTGCTTTTTATATCTCCCGATTTTTGAAACGATATTATCCGCCTGCTCGCCGCGCCTTGTAACTATCAGGGAATCGTGTGGCTTGAATATCGAAAAATACAGGTAGTTTCCGCCGTAGGTAAAGGTGATAATAACGGCTATCTGGAGCAAATACGCGAGAATCAGCAGCAGCGGATAATCGTAAACGAACCTGCCGTGATGAATTACCGTTATATTCATTATGCACATGAAAAAATGCGCAGTTATATCGGTGAACAGCAGCGAAAGGATGAAGGAATATATAATAGGTTTGCTTTTGCGCTTGCCTATGTCAAACCCGCCGTATATTATATTCATCATCATATAAACCAGTGTGAAAACGCCGAGCGTTACAAACGATGTGCGCGTGGGAATAAGCATAAAGGGATATTCGCTTCCGAAAATCAGGAAGAAAATCCCCGCGCAGGCGCAGAACAAAATAAGCTTCATTAAAAAAAGAAATGTGGATTCAAATTTTCTCAACATATAAAATAATCTCTTTTCAAATTATTCGTTGTTGCCGCAGTATACGCATTATACACTAATTTGACCGAAATTTCAAGTATAAGAGTGTTAACGACGAATTTTGGGGGGGAATTTTTTCTTAGTGTAAAAAAATGTAGGAAAAAATAGTACAAGAGTATAACACAGATAACGGGAGATTTCATCAAAAAAATCGGAGAAATATTCAAAGAAAGTGAAAAACTTTACGAGACAGAAGAAAAAAATCAAATTGCAAACGCAAAATTCAGCAACAAGCCTTATGGAGCTCTTTATTGAGCAGATAGATAATGAAATATTACGGGATAAGAAAAAGAGAAAAGCAGAGGGCTATAGCGTTGAAAGACGCGAAGACAGAAGGGCTGCCGAGTCCCAATGCTATCGGCACATTACAAACAAACGGGAAGGTCACATCTTTACAAAAAGTTCTCAAACTTTACCGTTAATTCACTATTGGCATTCTCAAAAACTTTCCTACAAAAACTTGACACGAACGTTGTGCGTCGTCCGATTTACTTTTATAAAAAAATGTGGTATTATATTTACGGTGATTAATATGGAATATAAATATCAGGCGTATAACGCCGCAAAGGAAATAATTGAAATTGCGGGTCTAAAATCGGGTCAGATACTCATAGTAGGCTGCTCAACAAGTGAAATTTCGGGCGAAAAAATCGGAACCGATTCGTCCCCCGAAATTGCAAGGGAGGTTTTCGACGGAATTTATGCCGCGGCAAACGAGAAGGGCGTATTTGTAGCCGCACAATGCTGCGAGCACTTAAACCGCGCCGTGATTTGCGAGCGCGCCGCCGTGCCGAATGCCGAGCCGGTCAATGTTGTGCCCTTCCCAAAAGCGGGCGGCTCGTTTGCAACGGCGGCATATGCGGCATTTAAAAACCCTGCGGCGCTTGAGGAGATCAAAGCTGACGCAGGGCTTGACATAGGCTTTACGCTTATCGGAATGCATCTGAAAAAGGTCGCGGTGCCCGTAAGACTCAAAAACGATTTTATCGGCAGCGCAAAGGTGTTGGCTGCAAGGGTCAGACCGAAATTTATCGGTGGAGAAAGAGCGCATTACAACAGTGAATTGCTGTAATTCGCCGAAAATTTCCTCATCATTATTGCTCCTGCCGATTGCTTCCGCCGCTCGGATACACCGCATTCTGCAGTTCACCGAGGCTCATATTGCCGTTTTCATCCGTACGCTTCATTTTAAACAGCCAGTTGACTGGAAAATCCTCTGACAGCTGGCTGCCCTTTGCAATATAAACGTCTCCGTTTTTCTGCTCAAGCAGATAATAAAAGCTGCCGTCTGTATTAAACGCCGTAAAAGCGTGTAAATTATCCCGACGGAGCTTCTGCGCCGATAAATCACCGGTCCACACTCCGCCTGAAAACGATTTATCAAATTCTGATTTTTTAAGTCTTACTGATTGAAGTTCGTCGATTTTTTCCCATTCGGACGAGGCAGGCTCTTTTTTAAGCAATGAAAAACTGAAATTATCCACTTTGAATTGGGGGATATTATCATTCGTATAGTCGGACGAAGGCTCAGTATATGCTGTCTTTTCGGGCATATATTCAGCCAATGCCTCGCCCGCTTTGAAAACAATATAGGCTTTGTATTTTTTGTCATTCGCGCTCTTTAAATAAAAGGTTTTTTCAAGCCTGTATTGTACTCCGGGCTCAATATCGTAATGATCCGATAAATTATAAATTTCGGTTTTGCTGCCGCCTGGACTTATTATATTCGCCGCGGCGTCAAAGCCGGCAGCTTTTTTCTGCGTGCAGGCGGTGTCGCCGTCGGTTTTAAAAAGCTTGAATTCTTCACCGAAATAAAGCTCCTCTTTTCGTTTATTAGTCCACTTAACGCGGATAGATATATTATTTTTTTCGTATGTGCTTAAAACAAGCTTATAGCCAATGCCCTCGCACCCGTCTTCTACAATGCAATCCCTAACCACAAGACTGTCTGATCTGCTCGAGCCGGTTTTGGGGCTTGTAAGCAGGCAAACGGACGCAGCTATGCCCGCAATAACCGCCGCGGCGGCTAACCAAAAGGCGGGCTTTTTGTAATTAAGCACGCTTTTTACCCGACTTTTAACGCCCACCTCGCCGAACGCGGGGGGATAGGCGAAAAGCATATGCCTCCCCGCGCTGCAATTGAGCAGTGCCTCGGAATAATCCGCCCGTTTATCGGTGTTCAACAGGCCTATTGCCCTTTCATCGCAGGCGAACTCAATATCCCTGCAAAACAGTATATACGCAAGCCACATAAGCGGGTTAAACCAATGAACGCTTAAAAGCAGAAAACCCAGCGGCTTCCATAAATAATCCCTGCGGTAAATATGCGCCTGCTCATGCAGAATTACACTTTCTGCGTTGCGCTCCGTTATGCCGAAAGGCAGATAAATTTTAGGCTTTATAATTCCGAAAACAAAAGGCGATGAAATTTTTTCGCTTTGGAAAATGTTATCGCGCAAAAGCACGGCCGTGCGCAACCCTTTTTTAAGCCTGAAAAAGCTTACTGCGGTGTATATAAGCAGCGCCGCTGTACCTATAAGCCAAGCTGCGGCGGCTATTGTTGTAATATCGGTAAAATGCCCGGCAGGTCTTGTAACACCCTCAAAATAATGACCCTCCAAATAATTGTTTACCCCGTTATCAATCACGGTGATACCCGAGTTAAGGTTAGGTCTGGGAGAGTCCCACGCTTTGCTCACCGTCTCATTACTCGGTATAAGGCTGAAAATACTCTCAACCGAAAAGGGCATTATAAGCCGCAGCCCCACAATGCACCAAAGCAGCACGGTTATGCGCTTTGGCGCTTTTTTAAAGATCAAACGGAGAATCAGCACCGCAAGCAATACCCACGCGGCGGATATGCTCATATTAAGAACGGATACAAATAAATCACCCATTGCTTTCACCCTCCCTGAAACGGTCTATCATCTGCTGAACCTCATCGATTTCCCGCTCTGAAAGCCTGCGGTGCTTTGTAAATGCCGCTATAAACGCCGGCAAAGAGCCGCCGAAGGTTTTTTCCACCATTTCGTCTATTTCCGCCGCCTGTGCCTGCTCGCGGCTTACAAGGGACGAAACCACCGTATTTTCATTTTTCACAATGCCCCGCTCGGATAAGCGCTTTATAACGGTGTAGGTTGTGGTGGGCTTCCAGCCGAGCTTATCCCTGCAAAGCTTTACAAGCTCGCTGCTTTTTATCGGCTCATATTCCCACAAAATAAGACAAAAACGGTATTCGCTTTCAAAAATCTTTGGTGTGCTCATAATAAATGCTCCTTTCCGGCTCTAATGCATTAGAGTTCAATTTCAGTCTAACACATTAGAGCGAATTTGTCAAGACCTTTCCGCCGACGTCGTCCGGCGGCTGTGTTTTTGCAAATGCAAGTGAATTTTGTCGAAACAAAAAAAATAAATAAAGTTTATTAACGGTGCCTGCTGGTAATAATTTTTAATGAGAATTTCGGAGGTGCCGTTTATGTATAAAAATAAGGTTATTATATGCGGAGTCGATACCTCAAGGCTTCCGGTAATGAAGGAGTCAGAAAAGGAGGCTCTGCTGAAAAAGAGCGCGGCAGGAGACAGATCTGCCCGCGAGGAGCTGATAAACGGGAATTTGAGGCTGGTTTTAAGCGTCATACAGCGCTTTGCCGGACGCGGGGAAAATCCCGACGATCTGTTTCAGGTCGGCTGCATCGGGCTTATAAAATCGATAGATAATTTCGATGTAACGCAGAAGGTTCGCTTTTCAACCTATGCCGTGCCTATGATAATCGGGGAGATCAGGCGGTATCTGCGCGACAATAATTCCATACGCGTGAGCCGCTCGATAAAGGATACCGCCTACAAGGCAATGCAGGTCAAGGAGCGCCTTGCAAGCAAAAATCAAACCGAGCCTACCGTCGGTGAAATAGCGGCGGAGCTTCAGCTGCCGCAGGAGGAGGTTGTTATGGCGCTTGAAAGCATAGTGAGTCCCATATCGCTCTATGACCCGGTTTATTCCGACGGCGGCGACACGATCTATGTGCTCGATCAGGTCGGGGACAATAACGATGACCGAAACTGGCTTGACGAAATTGCGCTTAAGGAATCCATTAAAAATCTTAATGAACGGGAAAAGCATATTTTATCCCTGCGGTTTATGCAGGGAAAGACCCAAATGGAGGTGTCCGAGGAAATCGGAATTTCACAGGCGCAGGTGTCACGGCTGGAAAAGGGCGCGCTGCGCCGAATTACCGAAAATTAAGTGAACCGCCCGTACCCCTTGCAATGCAGGGAGTGCGGGCGGTTTTATTTTCGATTGCCTAAAAATAAATTTGTTTGATAACTGTTAAAATTTACACTACTCTCAAACGCAGCGAGGAATGCCGCCGTGAGATTTTCAGTTTGAGTACCATCTGAATTTACACTACTCTCAAACCCACCATTAAAATTATTTATATCCAGCGCCGTTTGAGTACCATCTGAATTTACACTACTCTCAAACAACTGGGGAATATTCATCTCCGGAAGGAGAGTTTGAGTACCATCTGAATTTACACTACTCTCAAACAGCTGAACATAAGCAAGCACAGTCTGATTTGTTTGAGTACCATCTGAATTTACACTACTCTCAAACCATTAACACAAAAAGGGAAATGCATTTTACGTTTGAGTACCATCTGAATTTACACTACTCTCAAACACAACGGTTGAGGCGTTTATCAATTACCATGTTTGAGTACCATCTGAATTTACACTACTCTCAAACGGCTCACATTTCGGGCGTATGGAACTTTTCGTTTGAGTACCATCTGAATTTACACTACTCTCAAACTCATCGACATACTTCTTATTCGCTCCGTCCGTTTGAGTACCATCTGAATTTACACTACTCTCAAACTCTTCGTTCCTAATCGCCTTGTTTGGTCTCGTTTGAGTACCATCTGAATTTACACTACTCTCAAACAAGCAAATACATCTGTCGCTCATAATCTTGGTTTGAGTACCATCTGAATTTACACTACTCTCAAACGTGCAACGGAAAGTAAAAATCTTCTTCGCAGTTTGAGTACCATCTGAATTTACACTACTCTCAAACAATGAGTGGTTCAGAGATCAGAATATTCAGGTTTGAGTACCATCTGAATTTACACTACTCTCAAACTATCTTCTAATAAACGCAAGAGCGGCGTTTGTTTGAGTACCATCTGAATTTACACTACTCTCAAACACTCCTGCTGTATCTAATATTGTTATGGATGTTTGAGTACCATCTGAATTTACACTACTCTCAAACGCATAGGTATAATCAATAGTTTTGTTTTCAGTTTGAGTACCATCTGAATTTACACTACTCTCAAACCTCAAATTTTAAGGGGAAAGCTCACCGCACTACAATACGGCGGAAAATTCAAACGGTCAGACAAGCGTTCGGAACATTTTTCGGTCAAAGAAAATTATTCCCGGCTTTGTCTGTGCAGCAAATGAATTATAGCATACGGCAATAAAAAAATCAACTATATTTCGCAAAGATCGTTATCGATTATTCTTACGGTCTCATTTTCGGCGAAAAATTCGCTTTTACGGTTTTCTATAAGCAGCACCCTAATTTTTTTATAGCGCAGCAATTTGGCAAGCTCGGAAAATTCCCCGCCGTTAAGAGACGCCTTAAGATTCAATATCACAAAAAGCTTTTTTCCGCAGTACAGACTTAAAAAGCTTAAATATTCCGCCGCTTTTTCAGGAAGGGAAAGTCCTTCGGTCTCTATGTAGAACCCAAGCAGCTTTATTATGCCGCCGAAGTCCGCAAGAGGCGTATATCCCGCTTCAAAGCTTAAGGACGAAGCTATATCCGCGCCGACGGCATTTATTCTTCCGAGCAGCTCGGCGGAGCTTTCAGACAAAAGTCCCAATTCATCGGCAGCCGCCTGATTGACCCTGCTTTGAACAGTCCGCGATTCAAAGGGCAGCCGAAATATATCCGTAATTATTTCGGCCTCCTTTGAAAGATTAAGCACGGTATTGCCTTCAGCCAGCGTAAATCTTGACGAGCATGACTGCGACTGCAGCAGCAGATCCTCAATAAAGCTCCGATAAAAAACGGGGTTTTCGATCACAAGCGTCGCAACGCTGTTTTCGGTTATTTCGAGCGGCGCTTGCAGCTCATAGCAGGATAAAGTCATAGCTCTATAAACCTTTCGTCTGTATTTATAATATCGCCGCGGCTGTCTCCCAAAAGAAACTCCATTTTTTCAAACTGCTTTTCGGTGACGGTAAGCATCTGAATCAGGCCCTGCTCGGGCTTGTTTTTGCGAAGACCGTTGCCGACAGAGCTTAAAACGGTCTGATTCAGCACTATTTTGCAATATACCGATTCCTGCATCATCATAAATCCGCTTTTTATAAGATATTTTCGGAATTTAGTATATTCCCTTTTCTGCTGCGGCGTTTCCACGGGAAGGTCAAAAAATATCAGCATTCTCATAAATCTGTAGCTCATAATCAGGCAGCCTTATTTTTGAAATATCGTTTTCTCCGAGTGCGTCAAAAATACTCTTAACGAATATTTTTATTGCGTTCGTCATATACTGTGTTTTTCCGTCAATGATAATTTGCCGGTTCAGGGCCTGAACCAGCTTCATTTTTTCGGAATGCCCGAATTCCGAAAGCTCCGCCCTTGTTACGGCATAGTCGATAAAGGGTCTGAACGGCTCCATAAGATCGCAGGCGAGATTGTAGTGATTGAACATGTTATCGTGGAATATTCCGAGCTGGGTGGAGTATCCGTTCGCAACGATCTCTCTTACAAAAGCCGAAAGCAGAATGCCGTAGCCGTAATTTAAGGCGGCGTTTATGTTGTTATCGAGACTGCGGGAAAATTCCATGCCGAAAAGCGAATTGAAATATACCTTTGCCGCATGCCCCTCGCGGTTTGTGGGATCTCCCGGCTCGATCCCGCTTATGTATTGCTCCAAAAGCGAGGCATTCCCCCGCCCGCATTTTTTAAGCACCGCCGCCTGCCCCGATATTTTTGCGCGAACGACCTCCGCCCATACAAGCTGCTTTGTGTATTCATTCCATTTCACCTGATTCCGGAGCTTAAGCACGGTATCGTGACTGCCGTAAAGCGGCAGATACAGCCCTGCGGGGCAGCGCTTTTCATCGCAGAAAATAACATCTATTTTCCTTTTTGAAAGCTCGCAGAGCAGATACGCCGTAAGGGATACCGCGGTGGACTCTATAAGCAGGACCGAAATTTCCTCTATGTGAATTCTTTTGGCGCTTTCCGCGTTTCGCACAACCAGATAGTTCATTTTGTAATCAAGCTTTGAGTTGCTTGATATTACCACCGTTCTCCAGCCCATACTACTTAAGCAGATCCGTGCGGCGGCTGTAAAGCCCGGTAACGGATGAGCAGATCGCAAAGGCGGATTTGACTTTTTTCAGCGAAGCATTTAAGCATATAATACCGCAATTTGCGGCTTCCCCTATTGCCGAAAAATCAGAAGCCTGACGGTCGCATTTAAAGAGCTTTAATATTTCAAGCAGCATTCTGCACTGCGCAATAAGCGGAAGCTCCGCAAAAGCCTTTTCCTTTTCCGTTAGTTTTTTCAGCTGAGCATCAAACAGACGGTTATAAACAGGAGCCTTTAATTTTTGCAGGAAAAGCCGGTATAATTCCGTATTTTTCTCACTGCATATTTCGCTGTCGGGCGCGAGCCTGATTCCGTTCTCAGCCCTTTCGGCAGCGCTGCGGGCAACATATTTTGAAATTTCTTTTATGTACCTTTCATTTGCCGGAGAAGCCGCAAGCTGATATTCATGCCTGCAAAGAAGCTGCCTGCCGCTTCTGCCGCAAATGCTGAGTTTTTTTCCGTCAATTTCAATGGGCGCGTCGGTAAGTAAGCGCGGATATATTATTTTCGGGTCGCACAGCCCCAAAATCTCGGTGCAGTAGGCAATCGGGTCTTTTTCATAAAGTGCCTTTTTATAAATATAAACCGGCAGAATCGACCTTACCCGCACCTTCTTTTCGGTATGCTCCGCAACGAAGAAGTAAGCACCCTTTACCTTGTTGTAGCCGCCGTATTTTTCAATCGGCTTTCCGCTCTTTGCCGGCAGTTGACCCTTGCCTGCGGGCATCAGCTGCAAATCGTAAAGCGCTCCCCTTGTTTCATACGGCATTCTTGTGGTAAGGATATTGTTCTTCCGCATTACGGATTTCACGGCGGCAATAGATTTATCCTTATCCCACGCGCCGGGAACGCTGTAATTAAACACCTTGTTCAGGCTGTAATTCTCGTTCCGAATGTTTTTAAAGAAGGCGTCGGTGAATTTTGTATCGTAAACATTCCCGACAACAATGTTCAAATACGCGTCCTTCGCATGGTGCAAATCGTTTGCATCCCTGCATTTTATCAGCTTGAATTCCTGCCTGAACTCCGATACATTGCCCGCCTTTGAATAAACGACTTTTGTCCCCGCGGCACCGTACATAGTCTTAAATATTTCGGCAAGCGCCTTGGTGGATTGCCTGGTTTCCACAAGCTGCCGCGCTACAAAGGCGGAAAGTTCCTCCTCTGTCAGCGGTGTTCGGCGGGTAAGACGGTCGTATTTCTTTTGGCTTATATATCCCTTGTCCTTCAGCATTCGCCAGAACGGCTGCATATTTTTCTGCCAATCGGACTTTATCGGGTATTCGTTGCTCTTTTCCCTGTTACAGATTTTTTTCACGAGCACGCGGTTATCGATGCTGTCGTCCTTGATTCGCGATTGCGGGAGAATATGATCGATATCGTAATCGCTGTCGAGCCTTTCAAGACTTATTTTCTCGCCCGAATACATACATTTACCGAACTGCGTATAGTAAAGATACAAAGCGTCCCGCCGCAAATCGCCTTCGTCCGCCGCCTCGATAGCCTTATACAGCTCGGGATATTCATCCCTGCATGCCTTATAAAGCCCCAAAAGCCTTTCCCTGCGCGAAACCGTTGCTTTTTTGGCATTATCGCCTTCGCGGTCTCTCGCAACCTCGATCATTATTTTTTTCGGTGCGAATTTTTTGATATCGGTTATTTCATCGACTATTTTCACGGTCTGCAGCAGGCTGCGCTTTACCGCGGGCGAAATGTACATATCCTCAATCATTTCCCTCAAGGATTCCCGCTCCCCGCATTTTTCCTTTAGGTGAGCCTCGGCGTTTTCGGCAAATTTGAAGCTGTTGCTCAAAAGCTGCATCAAATTGTTGTCGGTGCTTCTCAGCATATCCATAATACTGCGCGCCTCGCCGTTTTCATCGGGTGAGTATATCTCTGTAAGCAGGGTTTTTGAAAGACTGCCCCAGCCGCTGAAGCTTAATCGGCATACGGCGGCTGTCTGCCGCTCGTCAAGGCTCGGACAATTCCTTTTAAGCCATTCCTTCAAAAGCTTTTTATCGTCCCCGAATATCGTGACGGCACGGATGATATTTTCAGCCGTTTCGTAATTTTCCTCAACGCTCATTATTTTTGAAAGGCTGTGATACGATTTAAGCCGTGATTTTAAAATATCGGCGACTCCGGATATCTCGTCCTCCGGCTTAATATAGCATTTTTTAAGCAAAAAGCCCTTAATTAATTTAGCCGTGACCTTTGAATTCGATTTGAGGAACAGCTCATCGAAAATTTCTTTTTTAATTTCGGGGGATATTTTTTCGCCGTTGACCTTCAGGGGATTTATTTCGTTCCATACGCAATACTCGCTGAACAGAAGCGATTCCTTCGGAAGCACCTCCTCTCCGGTGTAGCCGCACTTGCTTATAAGGTTTATTATAAAGCCCTCGGAGCTTTTTTCGGTATCCACAACACGGTTAAAATTCCACGGGTATATTTTTTCGTCCGTCCTTACGACCCACGAATGCGCAGCATTTTTATTCAGCGGTCCGACATAATATGGTATTCTGAACGAGAAAACCGATATGATCTTCTCCTTTACCGATACCCCGTTTTCATCGGTCTGCTTAAGAAGCTCCAAATAATTTTCCGCGTTATCCAGTATCTTTTTAAGCTCCTTTAAGTGTAGCTGATACGGAATCACGCCGTTATCGGCGCCCTTAAGCTTTGAAAGCAGCGTATTGTTATCTAACTTTGCGTATATATCGGCAAATTCGGAATCGTTTTTCAGCTCCGGCAGCGTTTTTTTAATATACTTGCAAAAATCCTCCTGTTTGCAGGAATAATCGCCCGATTCAAGTGTTTTTCCGCTGTAGGCGGCAAAATTGTTGAGCTTATCTTTTTTATCGCAGAAGATCTCCCTGTATTTATCGGGCGCATTTTTACGGACATATTCTTTAAGCCTTTTTAAATCGCGCTTATTCGTTTCATACCGCTCAACCTTAGCTTCGCAAATATATTGATGCCCGCCGAGCATTTGAGCCAGCTTGCCCGAATCGAATATTTCCTTCAGCATTCGCAAAAGCTCTGTGCTTTCTTCGCCGAGCAATGCCGCGGTTTCGCCCAATGCTTCGTCAAGGTCTTCGTTTAACGAAAATTTCCCGGAGTCCTTAAGCTCTTCGTCGAAAAACAGTTTGGAGAGGTTTATTGCAGCACCCGACAGCGAATCGATCGCAAGCGCAAAATCAATATCGTCCGATTCGCCCTCAATCGTAACACCGTCTCTCAACAGTTTTTTCTTTGCGTTGATTCCCAAATTGCCGCTGCTTAGGACTGAAACAAATTTTTCCTTGTCGGCAAAGCCGAGCTTCACACCGTAAGCTTCAAAAACACGGTCGGTAAACTCATCCAGCATAATATCGACAGTCTTGTATTCGTCCGACAGCTCCATATCAAAAAGGAAATGCCCGCGGCTTTTTATTATATGATGAAGCGCAAGGAATACCAAGCGTATATCATGCGGCTTATCGGATTCGATAAGCTCATTCCGCAAATGATACGCTGTCGGGTAATCCCTGTAATAGTCCTTATCGGTATAATCGCTGTCGTTGAAGATCGGAAAATCCGCACGGTGCGTTTTATCTTCGTTTAAAAGCGAGCTTTCCTTTAAACGGATGAAAAACGAAGGATCTGTTTTGCTTATTTCCTCATCGAACAAAAGCTCCAGCCATTCAAGCCTCTGCTTTCGGCGTTTGTTAAGCCGCCGCGCGATTCTGTACTGCCGCCTTTCCGCCGCGGGATTCGCCTTCTCAAAAAGGCGCGCTCCCCACATGGCGTTGCCCCGAAACTTTAAAATATTGTACTCGGTATCGGTTACTGCCCAGCCGACAGAATTTGTCCCCACATCGAGTCCGATATAATAATCGGATACCTTTTCATGATTGCCGCTGATTTTCATATAATCTCCCCCTGAAAAATATTAAAATATTTATTTTTAAATTATTGACATTTCTCTTTTCCGGTGTATAATAAAGATGTTCGGACCATCCGAATTTACACTACAAGTTCAAATAAGCTTTCAGCGAAAACATCGTTTCGACGAATTCACAGTGTGTGAGCGAGGCTCTGCCGTAAGGCGGAGCCTTTGTTTTTTGTTTTGTCCGATTTAATTATAACTTATTTATCGCAGTTATTCAACATTTTTTAGATTTAATAACAATTATTGCAAATACAATTCATTCTTCCCGTAAGGCCGTGCCGAATTCGGAATCGGATATTGACTCGCGCGGAGATAGGCGCCATAATAAAGAAACGGATGTAGCGCAATGCATGTTGCTTTAACAAAGCGCAGTTAAGGAGCATGAAAAAATGCCGAGGGCATTTATGTTCACAAAAGAAGAAATTATTTCGGCGGCAGTGAAATTAACGCGGGAAATGCTGCGTGATCCGCTCGTGGCTTTGTTCGGGCTTGGCTTTCCGCAGCGGTTTTCCTGCAGCAGATGAAAAAATGATTCCTCCCCGTCCCTTCGCCGCTTTTCGGCATGAGACAAATCTGTCAATTCAAAAAAATCGGGCAATCATTTACTATCAACATAATAATTATTTAAAATCAGCCTGTTGCTGTCGGGGAAAACGATAACAATAGGCTTTTTCTTTAGTTGCTCCGCATTAAATTTAAGTCTCATAAGGTATAGATTTTGAGACGATTATATTTCTTTCCTATTTTAACACAATTATTTCCGTATTGCAATCCCTTTTTATAAAAATGTTAAAAAATTTTTATATGGTTTCACCGTAAATACTTCCGTCTCAAAACCTATACATTTTGAGACGGAAGTGTTGTAAACCGCGAAAAAACGCGTTTACATATTGTCATTGAAAAAAATTTTATAAAGGAGGAAAAGAAACAATGACAAACGGCAAATCTCTTAAACGGGCGTTGCTTTCAAGCGCATTTTCACTTATAATCTGCGTCGCAATGCTCATAGGAACCACCTTTGCGTGGTTTACCGACACCGCATCTACTGCGGTAAACAAAATTCAGGCGGGAAACTTGGATGTGGCTTTAGAAATGCAAAAGGCCGACGGAACATGGGAATCCGCCGAGGGAAAAACTCTCACCTTTAAAACCGCCGATAACAGAGCGGCGGAAAACATTCTTTGGGAGCCGGGCTGCAGATACGAGCTTCCCGCGCTTCGCGTTGTAAACAACGGCAATTTAGCTCTTAAGTACAAGCTTGCAATTATCGGTATAAAGGGTGACGCAAAGCTGAACGAGGTTATTGAATGGACGATTAATGACAGCGATATCAACCTTACAGAGGAGCATCTGCTCGCAGGCGAAAAGAGCGCTGCCATCACCGTAAAGGGCCATATGAAGGAAGCTGCAGGCAATGAGTATCAAGGGCTTTCTATCGACGGTATAGGTATCACGGTTTACGCCGCACAGTATGCCTACGAAAACGACAGTAAAGACAATACCTATGATAAGGACGCCGAATATGCTTCCGGCGTCAACATAATAGGCTTGGGCAAAACCTACGACACTCTTGCCGCCGCCGCAAAGGCATGGCGTGAAAGCAAGGGAATTGTAACGAGCGGCAGTCAGTTCGGTTATAATACGCTGAATGATACCGTTGATTCCATTGCATGGATTATCAGCGGCGAAGTTGAAATCGGAGACGGCGAAGGCGTTATCGGCAGCAACGGTGCCGGCAACAGCATTTTCGGCGGCGGCTATTACACCCCCGGAGTTACGGTCAACAACATTACAATCAGCGGTGTTAACGGTGCGAAAATTACCAAGACCGGCGACAGCTATCTCGTTTCCGCAGCCGGTAAGAATGTGGTTTACGAAAACATTACATTCACCGATACCGTTAGGATTGACAGCAATTCCTCAAATCTGACCTTTAAAAACTGCAAGTTTGAGGCAGGCTTCAGAATGCCGCACTCAGCCGCTGACGGCAATGTAACGATTGAAAACTGCACATTTACCGGAAATGAATCCGGCGGCTATGCTGTTTTTGCACAGGGCAATATGGCGAGCTTTAAAATCGCCGGCAATGAGATTTCAAACTGTCGGCGCGGCATCAATATTCAAGCCGGCAATAATGCCGTTGTTACCATAAGCGGCAATACCATTAAGAATATAACCGGTAAAACCGAAAACGGCTTCACCTACGGCGCTGCAATTCAAATGACAAGTGCCGAGAGCTTCACTGTTACCGACAATGTTATTTCGGATGTTGCCGTAAACGCACTGCATATTTATAACGGCTGCCCCGCCAAAAGCATTACAATAAAGAACAACATTATATCCGCAGCCTACCTCTGCTGGAATGAAGCGGACTATGATATGAATAAGGTCATATCCGCAGGAAATACGATCAGTATTGTAAATGTAGGCAAATGCGTGAACAAAACCGAAGTAATCGACAGCAGCTTCACATTAGAATAAAATAATCCAAACACCCCTTCGTCGTCTTTGCGAAGGGGTGTTTGGATTATTTTAATGTCTACTGAATAATTGCATTAGCAAATGCAATTATATAAAATCGAGTTA
>URNB01000039.1 GCA_900549055.1 uncultured Oscillospiraceae bacterium | reverse complement strand
TACCGATAATGATGCGGCAGAAATGTTTAAAAACTGGACTTGGGACGAAAGAGTAGCAAGATATTGCCGCTGGCATCCGCATGGCAGCATTCAGGAAACAAAAGAATTACTGAAAATGTATAAAAACCAAGCCGAAAAAGGATTTGATTTTCGTTGGGGCATTGAACTTAAAAGTAACGGAGAGTTAATCGGAATTATTGATGTTGTCGATCTTTCAGAGGACAAAAAGACCGCAGAAATCGGTTACAATTTAGCTTATGATTATTGGAATAACGGTTATGCAACCGAGGCGCTGGGCGGAGTAATTAACAACCTTTTTAATAACGGTGTGGATAGAATTATCGGCAAGCACCACATAGATAACCCTGCTTCCGGCAGGGTTATGGAAAAATGCGGTATGAGATTTGTAGGTTTATCAAAAACCCAAGCAAAATTCGGTTCGGATGAAGAATGCGATGTGAAGTGCTATGAACTCAACAAACAGATAAAAACAAAGCGACACAATAGAGTACGGCACACGGAAAATTAAAATTCACCCCGACCGCAAAGAGGATATTGCGGAATATATCAATCAAAGCGGAATGAGCTTAATAAAAGTCTTTGAAACCGAATTCGCCGAGATTTTTGCTGCGGCAAAGCAGAATTAAAAAAGATATATTTGATAATATTGCCGATTATTACAGGAAAAATCAAATGTATAAAGGCTTTTCCTCTGCAAAAACTAACCTTGCAGAAGGAGTGATGATATGTTTGATAAGATTTGCCTTATCCTTGTAATTATCGGCGCTTTAAACTGGGGACTGGTCGGGCTTTTCGAGTTTGACCTGGTTGCATGGGCTTTCGGCGGCGCCACAGCCGTAATCAGCCGAATTATATATACCGTTATAGCTCTTGCAGGCATATGGTGTATATCCCTGCTGTTCAGAGAAGAGCCGGTTGCAAAGGCTTCAAACTGAATTCTGCCAAACGAGCCTTCGCAAAAGCGAAGGCTCGTATCTTTATGCTTTTTGTTTTTTCTTCATAGTGAGCTTTATGAATGACACCGCCGCGCCTATTAACATTATGATATACCACATATTCACGATTCCGCCCCAGCCGAGTCTGCCGACAAAGGTTGAAAACAAAACATTCGCAAGTGACGCCATTGCATAGCCCGCCGCGTCTATCACACCGTTTGCGCTTGATACCTTGCCGCTTCTTGCAAGCCCCGGTATGTATGCGCTCCAAACGATGCTTGAAGCGGCGGCAGCCGCCATTTTTGCAATTATCAGCATTGATACATTTAAAACGGGGGCGGCAATGAATCGAACCGCTATAAAGAATACCGCGGATATAACATACATTACAAGCGCAAGCTTTATACCGTTCCTTATAAGCTTCTCATATATGAGAAGGGTTATAAACGGAGTGAAAAGCGTGGAAAAAGAAACAACCGAGTATATTGTTGATGCGGCGTCGTTTGAAAAGCCGAGATGCTCTGTTGTGTATGTAGGAATCCAAAAGGTTATTGAAGAGCCCGCAATCTCGCCTATTGAGCTTATGAGCATATAAAATATAAAGTCCTCCAGCTTGAAGACATTCAAAATTCCGGCGATTCCCTTATCGTACTTCGGAACAAATTTTATTTCGCCGCGCTTTTCAAGCGTCGTTATCGCCGCCACCGCAAGCACAGTAATAATAACCGATATTACGCCGGTTGCCGTGAAGACCGCTCTCCATTTAAAAAATATGGATAATATACTTGCAATAAGCGGTCCCGCAAAGCCCGCCATGCTGAAAAGAGTGCATATCATTCTTGCGTGTGTTGCCGCAGTATTTTCGGATATCACCTTCATAAGCGGCCCGCGAAGCATGGAAAGCCCGAAGCCGATGAGGGCAAACGCCGTAAAATGCAGGATTCGGTTATCAAAGATGGGGATGACAAAGGTGCTGACGCTGCTGATTCCGAGTCCCATTATTATCATATATTTCGGATGCACACGATCGCCGATAAAGCCGTTTATCAGCTGCCCCGCCGCGTAAAAAATGAAGCATATCGAGGAAAGCAGACCGGTGTATTCCTTTGTGAAAAACGCTTCCTTTATCATTTCCGGTGTGGAAACGCTCAATATATTTCTGGTTACATAGCTTGCAAGATATGTTGCAATACAGAAAGAGCCTATTCGCCAAGCCTTTTGCGTGTTCTTATCCATCTTCTCTACCCCTTTGCGGCGACCGTTATGCCGTTTTCCTTATAAAGACTTTTAAGCTCCTCTGAAAGTCCCGAATCCGTAACCAAGGTGAACCGCGAGCTTATGGGAGCCAGCCTGTAAAGCGCGGTTTTTTCAAATTTATCGCTGTCAGCCAAAACAAATATCTCATCGGCGGATTCTATCATCTGCCGCTCCACCGTCATAAGCCTTTCGCCGCAATCGCTCAAGCCGTTTTTCAGTGATATCGCCGCAGGAGTGATGAACGCCTTATCGCAATGCAGTATTTTATATGCTTCCACCGCAGGAAGACCGCAGAACGCCTTTTCGTCCGGCAGATAAATTCCGCCAACCAATATATTTTTAAAGCCGCTTTTGTTTTGCAAACGCTCAAAAACATCGAGCGAATGGGTAATCACGGTCAGCTCTTTAAAGCGAAGGCTCAATATTTCGGCAAATTCCACGGCGGTGCTGCCTGTGTCCACCGCAATGATATCGCCGTTTTTTATGAAATCGCACGCCGCGTCCGATAAAATTCGCTTTTCCTCACGGTTTATTTCCAACCTGTCGGTAAGCGGCATTCTTTCAACGCCGCCGCTCGGCAAAACCGCGCCGCCGTGCACCCTTAACAGTCTGTTTTCCTCTTCAAGCGCCAAAAAATCACGGCGTATGGTTTCAACCGAGACATTCAGATCATGGCTTACCTGCACCGTTGTTACCGCACCGTTCTTTTTGAGCAGCTCACATATATAATTCATTCGCTCATTTGCAAACAATTCCAATCATCTCCAACGAAATACATAATACTCCACAAAAGCGGTAATGTCAATCATTTTTTTATTTTTTTCGAAATAAAAAAATGCGGCAATGACGCCGCAAAAAATTTTGTGGTTTACGGGCGAACCGAATCACCCGCCGCACTCGGTTTAAACTTTTATTTTGCAATTCTCTCACAGACGCTGTCGGCTATTCCGGCGAATATCTCCGCGCAGCTTTTACTTTGCTTACTGATGTTTTCCGAAAAGACTATTACGGTGTATTCGGGCTCGTCTGCGGGGAAAAAGCCGCAGAACCAGCCCTCGCATATCTCTTTGCCGTTTTCATATTTACCGGTTTGCGCCGTTGCGGTTTTCCCCGCGGCGCTCACGGATTTAGGTCTTGCCGCCGTACCTGTGCCCTCGGTTATAACCGCGCTTAAATATTCTCTTAATTTTTTTGCGGTTTTGGCGGACATCACCCTCGTTCTGCCGCGCTCCGGCATGGGAGTAAATCTGCCGCTGGACAGTGTGCCCGAAACCGCTGTGGGCAGCGCGTAGCTGCCGTCATATGCCGCCGCGCAGTATAATGTCAGCATAGCTGCGGGAGAAAGCAGCAGTTCGCCTTGACCTATTGAAAAATTTGCAAGGTAGGCTATATTATCAAGGCTTTCTCTCTGTGGCAGGCTGCCCGCCGCGCTTGCTATTCCCTCGCATATATCAAAGCTTTTACCGAAATTAAGGCTTGAAGCCATATTAAAAACCGCGTCCGCGCCTATGTTGAAGGCGAAATTATAAAAAAACGTGTTGCAGGAATTTGCAAGACCGCTTTTAAGGGTCATAAGTCCATGTCCCGAGCGCTTGTGGCACTTGAAAACGCGGTCGATTATTTTGCAGCTGCCAGTGCAATTATAGCCGAAGCTCCCCTTGCCTGACTCCATTCCCGCTGCCGCAACGCAGGGCTTAAAAACCGAGCCGACATTAAAAGCAGCAAGCGCACGGTTCAAAAGGGGCGAATTATCGGCAGTCAGGTATTTCGCAATATCCGTGCAGTCAAAATCGGGACGGCTGACCGCCGCTCTGATCTCGGAGGTTTTTGAATCGGCTATTATAACCGCTCCCGCATCTATTGCCTCAGCCTCCGTTTCAGCTATTGCCTGAATATTTATATCAAGCGTAGTGAGTACCCCGCCCGCCGTGACCGAGCTGTCGTTCTCCGCAACGGGCTTTACACCCGCTAAAATATCACCCTTGCCGTCCTTTGTGTATACAAAAGCCGCCTCCTTTTCCGAGTACAAAATACCGTCATAGGCTTTTTCTATTCCCGACATACCGCGAAGATCCGAATCGGTATAGCCCAAAAGGTGAATTGCGGGCGTATCGGCGGAATTATGCGTGTATACCCGCATACAGGCAATGCCGTCACAGTCTATTTCCTGCGGAAGCTCACAAAGCACGGGCTTTCCGCCTTTAAGTCTTTCAAGCACACTCTGCAGCTCATCGCCGTAGAGTACCCCGCTTACAGCCGTAACTGCTCTCGGTGTCGGCGATACGGCGGCTATAATTTTGCTTTCGGCATTGGTAAGCGGCACCATATTTCTGTCGTATATCGTGCCGCGCAGTTTTCCCACGGTAAGCCTATAGCTGCTTTGTCGGTTTAAAACAGCGGAATAATCCGTCAGAGCGGACACCGCCACCCTTAAAATACAGCTGAAAAACAAAACCACGCAAATAAAAAATGAAATTGCGGCCCGCTTTGCAAAAACCGCGCCGAAGCCCGTATCAGACATAAAAAACACCTCACGCCTTTATTATTGACGTAAGGTATTTTTTTAATACTTCATTCTGAGCATTGCGCCGGGCTTTACCGGGCGGTCAAAGGGAATTTTAAGCTTCATCATCGGATGGGGAGCAACCTCTATTTCGTTTCCGTCGCCGTCAAAAAGCGTATTTGCCGAAACGGTAAAGGGCGGCTTGCCCGGCTCTAAGCAATCAAACTCCTGCCCGCGCAGAAATTTATTTTTGAGCACGGCTGTAATACAGCCGTTTTCATAACCCTCAACTATTGCCGCTACGGAGTAATCCCGTATATATCCCGCGTTTTGGTAGGTCTGCGCGTTTTGCGGTGTGCCGAAATAAAAGCCTGTAGAGTAGGTTCTGTGGCTTATTTTGTTAAGCTCTTCTGTCACCCATTCGGGGCATTTCCAATCGCCGTCGGCGGTTTTCAGGCTGTCGAGCGCGCCGCGGTAGGCATTCGCGGTAACGGCTACATAATAGTGAGATTTCGCCCTGCCCTCAATTTTTATGCTGTCTACCCCGGCGGCTGCCATTTTATCAAGCTGCTCTGCCATACAAAGGTCGTTCGCGTTTAAAATATATGTGCCCTTATCGGTCTCGGTAATATCAAAATACTGCCCCGGGCGCTTTTCCTCCATAAGCGAATAGCTCCAGCGGCAGGGCTGCGCGCAGTCGCCGCGGTTTGCGTCCCGCCCGGTCATATAGCTTGAAAGCAGGCACCTTGCCGAAAACGAAACGCACATAGCGCCGTGCGCAAAGGCTTCAAGCTCTAAGTCCTGCGGGGTTTTTGCGCGTATTTCCGCAATTTCCGCAAGAGAAAGCTCTCTTGCCAAAACCACCCTTTTAGCCCCCATATTGTAAAACGCGTTCGCCGTTTCGTAATTGCATATACCCGATTGCACCGAGGCATGCAGCTCTGTATCGGGCGCGTATTTTTTTATAAGCCCTATTGTGCCTATATCTGCCGCTATAAGCGCGTCCGCCCCCAAAGCGTTTACGGTTTTCAAGAAATCGGGAAGGCGGGCTATTTCTTCATTGTGCGGTATAATATTGCAGGCAATATGCACCTTTACGCCGTGCCTATGGGCGTATTCTATGCCTTTTTTCAGGTCTTCCTCGCCGAAATTCGCAGCAGCGGTGCGCATACCGAACTCCTCGCCCGCAAGGTAAACCGCGTCCGCTCCGTAATCAACGGCAGCGCAAAGCCGCGTAAGGTCGCCCGCGGGGCACAAAAGCTCGGGAATTTTATTTATCGCCAATCCAGTTGTTCTCCCTTTTAAGTCGGTTTATCGTGTTATTGTGCTCGGTTAAGGTCTTGTTATAGTAAAACTTCATTTTAGCGTCGGTCACAAAGTAGTAGTAATCGAAATTCGCAGTCGGGTCGGCTGCCGCTTTTATGGAGTTCTCACTCGGCGAGCACAGGGGTCCGGGCGGTAAGCCTTCCGATTTATAGGTATCGTACTTGCCCGAGCCGTAGGGGTATTTCTGTGTGGGTGAGGATTGCAGCTTCGGGTATTCGTCGCTCTTTAGGCGGTTATAGAACACCGCCGCCACATTCGGCATTTCCTCGGGACTGCCGCCCGCCTCAAGCTCAACAATTGACGCCAAGGTCATAACCTCATGCAGCGTGTAGCCGCTTTTTGCGATCTTATCCCGCACGCCCTCGGTAAGCTTGCTGTCGAGCGTTTTGAGCATACGGTCAACAGCTAAGTGCGCACACTCCTTGGAATCGTATGAATAAAAATTATATGTTTCGGGGAAAAGGTAGCCTTCAAGCCTGTAATAAACCTTTTCGGTAGGTATATCCTTTACAAAATCGTAATCAAAGCTGCCGTGCTGAACCTCATCGATAAAATCGGCTTTTTTGCAAATGCCCTTTTCTTCAAGAATTTTCGCAATATCATCAACCGAGGACATTTCAGGTATAGTCACCTTAATGCTGTTCGCCTTTGCGCCCTCCTCTATAAGCATAACCGAAAGCGCCTCGTAGCCCGCCTCGTTATTAAAGGTGTAAAGCCCGTATTTAAACTTGCCGTCGTAGTGTTTTAGCTTTGCGTAAACCCTGAAAAGCATGGGTATTTTAACCGCGCCGCACTCCTTTAGCTGCTCGGCTATCTGCCGGGTCGACATTCCATGCTCAATTACAACCTCACAGTCCTTGCCCCTGCCGAAGCCTATGCCCATATAGTCCGCTCCCGCAAAAATTATGCCGAAGGCAAGACCTACGGAGACTACCACTATGCAAAGAATCCAAATAATGTTTTTAAGTGTGTTTTTGCCTGCAGAATGCTTGGCTCCGCGTTTCTTGGGTGCGGGCATTATGGGTTCCTCGCTTATTTCAAAGCCCTTGCCTATTACAAAATCGTCCTCAAATGTATTATTGTTTTCATTATTTTCGGGGGTAATATCGGGATTTTTTTCGTCCATTGTTTTCCTCTCCGCAAAATTATTTTTTATAAAGCATTGTTTTTTTCAATTCCTCGGCTGCCGCCTTATCGCCTGAAAGCGTTTCAAGCAGCAAAAAGCCAAAGTCAAAAGCCGCTCCGGCACCGCAGGCGGTTACAATATTGCCGTCGCGCTGGGCGGGCACTTCTGCAAATTCAGCGCCGATTAAGTCCTTTTCAAACCCGGGGAAACAGGTGGCTTTTTTCCCCTTTAAAAGCCCTTTGTGCCCGAGCACCGAGGGCGCCGCGCATATCGCACCTATAATCAAGCCCCGTTCGGCGGCATAGTCAAGCGCGTTTTGCACCGCTGCGCTTTTTTCAAGGTTAATTGTGCCGGGCATTCCGCCGGGCAGTATTGCCGCCTGCATATCGCTTTCTTTAATTTCATTTTCGCCTATATCGCAGCAGACCCTTATTTCGTGTGCTCCGGTTATTTCACTGCCGCCCACACCGACGGTGCTAACCTTTATTCCGCCGCGCCGCAGAATATCAACGGGAACAAGCGCCTCGCATTCTTCAAAGCCGTTTGCCAAAAAAATATATACCATATTAAAGCACCTTCTCAAGTATTTCGTCTGATATATCCTCAATTCCGCGCGGCTTGCCGTCCTTTGCGCAGGACACGGTTATCCAGCCCGAATATTCCGCCGTAAAAAGCGCCGCTTTTCTGCAGCTTTCAAGGTATTCAATATCGCTTTCGTGAATATCCTTTTTGCCGCCGTCCTCTGAATAGCGGCGGTTTAAAAGCCCCTGTGACACCTCGATCGGCATATCCAAAAATATTACTCTGTCGGGTTGCGGAATACCTATTTTATTATACTCAAAATCGTAAAGCCAGTCAAGAAACGGTTTCCATTTATCGGGGCTTAATTTTGAAGCCTGATGAATGGCGTTAGATGTGGTGTACCGCCCCGCAACGACCGTTCCGCCCGCATTGTAATAATCGCCCCAAACGGATTTATACGAGGCGTATCTATCCACCGTGTAAAAGGCAGAGGCGGCGTAGGGGTTTACATCATCAGGGTGAGTGCCGAAGTCGCCGCGCAGATACATTTTTACAAGCGCGCTTGAATCGCTTTCATACTGCGGGAAAGAAACGGTGCGGCAGTCTGTTCCGCGTGCTTTCAGCTTTTTCGGCAAAAGCTCTAATTGGGTGGATTTCCCGCTGCCGTCCAGTCCCTCAATAACTATAAGCCTACCCATTGTTTTTAAGCTCTCCTATATGGCGGCGCACCTCGTCTGCCTTTCCGCAGGACATTTTACCCTCTGAACAGACGCCGCAAACGCAGGCGGGTCCCGCATTTTTGAAAAGCTCGGGCGCTACTGCCGATACCAGTGCCAGCATTTGATCTGCAATATCCCTTATTTCCCACTGCGCCCTGTTGCAGCAGCGAATACGGAAGAAATTTTTAAGCGAGCGGGCGTTCATTGTCATAACCATCTGCGTTTCGCAGGAGTTGGGCAGCACAAAGCGCGCGTCCTCAATCGCCTTTTTTTCGGCAAGGCGGGTTGCGGTCTTTTCGTCCTTACCCTCTGCCATAAAGGTCTTTATATGCTTTTCCTTTAAAATTTTGGCAAGGCGGTCGTACTTTCTCTGATCCTCCGCCATTATTTCGTCATAAAGCCTTTTAGCCTCGGGATCTGCCGCAATTTCGGGCGGGGTAACATAGCCGAAGCTGCCCTCGCGCACATAGCGCTGACTCTTTACCGAGAAGGACGCCATTCTGTGCCTTGTTATCTGTGCCAAAAGCGAGCGCGAAACCCCCTCAATACCGAAGGTAAAGCTTGCGTGCTCAATTGGGCTTTCGTGCCCTATCTCCGAAAGCATTTCTACAAATGCCGCCGCCTTTTCGTCTGTCAGGCTGTCGGTAAGCCCTGTTATATCCGAGCTGCTGTAGCACAGCTTTGCCGCCGCTGCAACCGTCTGCTCGGGATTCGGCGTGTGCGCCAGCAGAATAACCTTTGCCATTTCATGTTCCCCTTTAAATTCATTTTCCATTTAATTATAACAGGAAACTCCCAGGTTATCAATTATAAATTTTAATTTATTTTACTATTGTTTATTTTCAAAATATAATGTATAATATGTATATTAATTTTCCAAAGGGAAGTGCGCGTTTTTTGAACGGTATGATTTATCTTGACAACAGCTCCACAACAAGACCCTGCAAGCGGGCTGTTGATTGCATAAATAAAGCTCTGTGCGACAGCTGGGGCAATCCGTCCTCACTCCACACATTGGGGATAGAGGCGGAAGCCGAGATGAGCGCCGCAAGGGAAAAAGTTGCCGAAGCAATAGGCGCGCGCAGCGATGAAATTATATTCACCGGCAGCGGAACCGAGGCAAACAATACCGCGCTTCTTTCCTGCCTTAAGGCAGCCAAACGCGGTGGCAGAGTTATTACAACCGCAATTGAGCATCCGTCCGTTTTGGAAACCTGCAAAAAGCTTACCGACGCAGGGCTGGAGGTAATTTACTTAAAGCCCGCGCATGACGGTAAGGTATTGCCCGAAGACTTAAAAAACGCTCTGACAGATAACACACTGCTTGTGAGCATGATGCTTGTAAACAACGAAACCGGTGCGGTTCAGCCGGTAACAGAGGCTGCGGCACTTACAAAGCGCATAAGCCCGAGGGCTCTTTTCCACTGCGATGCGGTGCAGGCATTCGGAAAGCTGCCCATAAATGTAAGGCAGTCGGGTATAGATTTGCTGACTGCCAGCGGGCATAAAATTCACGGCCCTAAAGGCATAGGCTTCCTTTTCAAGAGAAAAACCGTAAATATTCCGCCGCTTATAACAGGCGGCGGGCAGGAAAACGGCATGCGCTCGGGAACAGAACCTGTTCCGCTTATAATGGGGCTTAAAGGCGCGGTTGAAGACTTACCGAACTTAAATACACAGCTTGAAAAGCAAAAGCAGCTGTGGAATTACGCTCGTGAGACTCTTATGTCCCGCTGCGGCGCCGTAATAAATTCCCCAGACGACGCGCTGCCCTACATACTCAATATATCTCCGCCGGGCTATCGCTCCGAAACTCTTTTGCACTTTTTAGAGGCAAGAAATATTTTTGTTTCAAGCGGCAGCGCCTGTGCAAAGGGGCACGGCAGCTATGTTTTAAAGGAAATGGGGCTTAAACCCACGCTTACCGACAGTGCGCTTCGAATCAGCTTTTGCAAAAATAACACCGAAAATGATATTGACCTGCTGGCGGACGCTCTTTGCGCCGCCGAAGGGTCGTTAAGAAAGGCGAAAATATGAAGGAAATAATACTTATTAAAAACGGCGAGCTGGCGCTCAAAGGGCTTAACCGCAGAAATTTTGAAGACGCTCTTATAAAAAACATTAAAAGGCGGCTTAAAAGCCTCGGCGAAACAGAGGTTCACAGCTCGCAGTCTACAATATATATAGAACCGAAATCGGAAAATTACGATTTTGAGGAAGCGCTCTGCCGTGTGAAGAAAATATTCGGAATTGCCGGGTTCAGCCGCGCCTGCGTTTGCGAAAAAACAGCCGAGGATATATTCACCCGCGCGCCCGAATATTTAAAGCCGATAATGGAAGGCATTAAAACCTTTAAGGTTGAGGCAAGGCGGGCTGATAAAACATTTCCGCTCACCTCACCCGAAATTTGCAGAGAATTGGGCGGCGTGCTGCTTGATAATTTCCCGCATTTAACGGTTGACGTGCATAACCCCGACAGAACGGTTTTCGTTGAGGTGCGCGATTATGCGGCGTATATAAGAGCCGAGCAGATAAAGGGCGCGGGTGGCTTGCCCGTGGGCACCGCAGGCAAAGCGTCAATTCTTATTTCCGGCGGGATTGACAGCCCCGTAGCCGCCTGGACAATGGCAAAGCGCGGCTTACGCCTTGACGCGATACACTTTGCAAGCCCGCCCTACACAAGCCCGCGCGCCGAGCTTAAGGTGCGCACTCTGCTTAAAAAGGTCGCGGCTTATTCCGGAGCAATTAATCTTGCAATCGTACCGTTCACAGAAATACAGGATGAAATAGGCAAAAACTGCCCCGAGGATTATTTCACGCTTATAATGCGAAGGATGATGATGCGCATTTCCGAAAGACTGGCGCGGAATTCGGGAAGTCTCGCGCTTATAACCGGAGAAAGTCTCGGTCAGGTTGCAAGTCAAACCCTGCCCGCGCTCGTCACGACAGACAGCGTTACAAATATGCCTGTTCTGCGCCCTCTTATAGGTATGGATAAGGAAGAAATTATAAAAATCTCCCGCGATATTGACGCGTTTGAAACCTCCATTTTACCTTATGAGGATTGCTGCACGGTATTCACCCCGAAGCATCCGAAAACGAGACCTACTCTTTCGGCATGCGAAGAGGCGGAAAAGGGTTTAGCGGTGGACGAGCTTATAGAAAAAGCCGTAAACGCCGTTGAATTTTCGGTGATTGAGTAATGAACGCTGAAATTTACAACACGGCAGAAGAGTTGGTTGGGCTGCTTAAAGAAAAAAAGCTGCTTATAGCCACTGCCGAATCCTGCACAGGCGGACTTGTTTCCTCCTATATAACCGCAGTGCCGGGATCGTCTGCGGTTTTCGAGCTCGGCATGGCGTCATACTCCTGCCGAATAAAGAACGAGGCTTTAGGGGTAAAAAAGGAGACGCTTGATACTTTAGGCGCAGTAAGCCGTGACACGGCGCGGCAAATGGCGGAATGCATACGAAAAAAAGCCGACGCCGATATAGGCGTTTCGGTAACCGGCGTCGCAGGGCCGGACAGCTCCGAAGGGCACTCCCCCGGTCTTGTTTTCATAGCGGCGGCGCACCGCGGCGGTACAGCCGTGCGCGCGCTTAATATAAGCCCGATAAGCCGCGAATATGTAAGGGAGCAGGCAGCCAAGCAGCTTTTAAAGCTGGCAATACACACTATTGAGGAAGTTTTTTGAATGAAGCACGCACATGCAAAGGAAAGAAAAACCTTTAAAAATTTTTTTCACAGGCTTTATTTATCCTATATTCCGAACGGACGGGATAATATCAAGCAAATAATTATCAAGGTTTTTTTCCTTATTTCGCTTATAACTCTCATAGTTTCCGCTTCGTATCTCGCAAATTATTTTTTATCGGCTAAAAAGCAGGATAATATAATTAAAAGCAGCCGCAACATATGGCACGGCACGGTATCGACCGACAGCTCCGCACAAAAGCTGACGGTTAACGAATATATGCTGCGAGAGAACAGCGATTTTAAGGGCTGGATAACCGTCCCGAACACTCGGGTGGATAACCCGATCTATCAGACGGCGGACAACAGCTTTTACCTCACCCACAATCAGAAAAAGCAAAAAAGTGCCTACGGCTCGCTGTTTTTTGATTGTGAAAACAAAATAACCGAAGAAGAGACCGATAAAAATTTGGTTATATACGGTCATCACATGAAAAACGGCAGTATGTTTGCCGATCTCACAAAGTACCGTTCCTTAAGCTTTTACCGCCAAAATCCCACGCTTGAATTTTCCACGCTTTACAAAAAAAGCACATATAAGGTCTACGCCGTTTTTGTTCTCAACGCTTCAAAATCGGATGATAACAATTACATATACAATATCTCACGCAAGAGCTTCGCCAATGACGAGGACTTTGAAAGCTGGTCCGGCGAGGCATATGAGAGAAGCCTTATAAACACAGGCGTGGATGTTAACAAGGATGATAATATTATTACTCTTGTGACCTGCGTTTACGATTTTGACGACGCCCGCCTTGTAGTCATGGCACGCGAAACCCGTGAGGATGAAGATGCCTCGGTCGACACCTCCGCCGCGAAGGCAAATCCTTCGCCGAGGTATCCGAAGCGCTGGTATGACGACCGCGGGATAAAATATCCCTTTGAATAAAAAACACGAAGGGTGTTTGTAATAACACTCTCCGTATCAGGGCTCACCTCGCAGCGCCGCCGCAGCGATAAACAGCTCTTTAAAAATTCGGCGGCAGAATGGGGAAAATTATGCTTCAGAATATAAAGGTTGACATTATCTATTACAAAACAGCCACCGATTTTGAAATGGAATTTAATCTTTGCGGCTGCTGCCGAATGCGGCTTCTTACCGACAAAGCGCCTGACAGAAGATCCTTGGTGCAGAATCTTGCCCGTGCTGTTTCAAGGAGCAGGGTTATAATAATCGTCGGCAGTCTTTTCGGCGAGGAGGGTATTTTGAACACCGTTTCCGGAGCAATCGGCAAAACCCTCACAAAAATCGATAATAAGCTTTACGGCATTTCCGATAGCAGTGAAATTTCGGTCATAAGCGGGGCAACGCCGCTTGTAACATCCGACGGCTGCTTTGGAGGCTGCATTATCGAAAGCGGCCCGCAATCCATGATAATGCTGTCCGACGGAAAAAGCGTCCGTAAGGCAATTATGCAGTCGCTTATTCATCCGTATATAGAGGAGCTGTGCGCGGGCGAGCTTAAAACGCACGCCGAAGCCGCAGCCCAAAAGGCTGCGGAAGCCGAGGTTGCGCCTGCTCAAGAGCCGGAAGCACTGCTTCAGGACGACGATATTGCAAACCTGTTTTCTTCATCAGGCGATAACGCTGCAGAAGCAGCCGATGAAGAGCCGCTGCCCGATTCGGCCGCGGAAACAGCCGTGCCCGAACATGACATCGGCTTGCAATCCGAAAGCATAGAGTCGGATATTACGGATATTTCACAGGAAGCGGCGTTGCCGCTTGACGCATATGCCGCCGCAGCAGATAAAACAGCTTTACCCGAGCTTGATTTCCCGGATGAGGATGTTTTCACCGAGCCTGCGCCAAATGATAAACCGAACAACGATTTCCGCATGAAGCCCTCCGCAGCCCCTCACCGCAGCGCTGCGCAAGGCTCTGACAGCAGCGACGAGTTGCCCTACCGTATCGGCGGCGATTTCCCGGAAAAGCCGCATCCGTTTTTATCGGACAGTATGCCTCTCGTCATTGTTCTCATTGCGCTGCTTGTGATAGCCGCAATTCTCTGTTATTGCATATTCGTTGTGCCGGCAAGGAGCGGAATATCCTCCTCGGAATATTTACGGAATATTTTCGATACGCTTCTCGGAAGAAGCGGCGGCGTTTAAGCCCTTGCGGCGGCAGCCGTTCATGCTGTTTATTGCATTTTCGGATAAAAGCAACACCGCCGCCGCATTTATGCAGAGCATGATGCCGTTGAATATTCCCGAAAGCCGCCATGCCGTATCCGCATTAATAAGAGCGCCGGGAATACAGGCGAGCGGATAAAGAATAATAAACAGTCTTCTGCCCGTTTTCCCGAAAAGATAATCGCAGGAAACGATTCCGTAATAGCCCCATCCTATAACGCTTGACAATCCGAACAGGCACATCATAACCGCCAACAGAATAACCGCATATTTACCGTAAAGGGTTGCGAAAGCAGAGCTTACAAGCTCTGCCGACGCGCCCTTTCCGTATTCTATGCCCACACCCGAGCAAAGCAATGAAAGCGCCGTAAGGGTGCAGATTACCACCGTATCCGCAAACACCTCGAAAATACCGAAAAGCCCCTGCTGCATACCGTCTGTGTGGGATGAAGCAGAATGCGCCATTGCCGATGTACCGAGTCCCGCCTCATTCGAGAATACTCCACGCGAAGCGCCCGTGAACACCGCGGCGGCAGCAGAGCCGACCGCACCTCCCGTAACAGCCGACGGATCAAATGCTCCCTTAAAAATCATAGACAGTGCATTCGGCAGGCGTTCAAAATTAACAAATATAATTCCAAATGTCATCAAAAGATAAAGAACCGCCATAAACGGAACTGTTTTACACGTAAAACCGGCAACCCTTTGGGCACCGCCCGCCAAAACAATCAGCGTCAGCAGCGCAAAAAAGATTCCTCCCGCAAGCCTTATAATACCGCTTCCGCCTATTGAAAGAACGGCAGAATTCGTCTGCGTAAAGTTTCCGCTGCAAAAAACCGCCGGAACGGCCGCCGCAGAATAAAGCACAGCCAGCGGAGCAAAAAGCTTCGGCAAACCGTTTTTTATGTAATACATAGGGCCGCCGACATATTCACCGTTCTTTTTCTCGCGGTATTCAAGCGACAGAAGAATTTCAGCCACCTTGACAGTCATTCCCGCAAATGCGCTGATCCACATCCAAAAAACCGCTCCTGCACCGCCTATGGCGACCGCACCCGCAACTCCTGCGATATTTCCCGTTCCGACCGTAGCGGAAAGTGCCGTGCAGGCTGCCTGAAAAGGGCTGACTCCGTCCGTCCTGCTCCCCTTCCGCATGCCGCCCAATGCATATTTCAATGACTCGGGCAAAAAGCGAAATTGGAAAAAACGGCATTTTACCGTAAAATAAATACCGCATATTGTAAGGAGAACAAACGGCAGCATACCGGATATCAGATTCTCTGAAAAGTCAAGAAAAGCCCTCATTTCAAATCCCCCCGATATTAAATTATTGGCAGGCGGGATAATTTATGCATGCTGCGATATAATTTGATAAAAGCAGCCGTGAAAAGCTGAAATAAGCGTACCGTCACGAAAAGCTTTCAGAACATTTTTGACAGTACGCTTATAATTTCCGGGCTATATAATAAATGTTGGGGTAAGCAAGCAGAGCCTACAAA
>URNB01000038.1 GCA_900549055.1 uncultured Oscillospiraceae bacterium | reverse complement strand
TAAAAGAAATATGCTTTACAGCGTTATAGACGCTATTCTTAACAGTGTGGGTTAAGAAAGAGAGCGCCATAATGTAATATAATTTATCCAAAAAATACTAATATATTTTAACCTTAAAAGTTCTCAATAAGCATTGTGAAAAACATCGATGCTTATTGAGAACTTTTTTTTGAATGAAAATTTTAATCATGACAGTAGCTGTCAGGGTTAAGCTGTAAGCTATCTCCGTGAAAGGAGGTAGAGCAATATGGGAGCAGCCGAACGAAGACGGGAAATCATGCGCGTTCTTTGCCGCAGACGGCATGAAACGGTAAAAAATTTAAGCTTTGAGTTCGGCGTTTCCGAAAGAACAATTTTGCGGGATATTGAAGCTTTAAGTATTACAGAGCCTATTTATACGCAGTGCGGGCGCTATGACGGCGGCGTATATGTGACGGAGGGCTACAAAATGGACCGTATGTATATGACCGACAGCGAGCTTACAGTCTTGAATAAGCTGTTGCGTACAGCACGGCAAGGGTCTGTTTGCGATTTATCGGCTGATGAAACGAAAATACTTGAAACGCTTATTTCGCAGTATACAAAAATTTAAAAGGAGATTATTTATGACAAAAAAGGAAAAAGAATTATTTAAAAGTCTTTGCAGCTTTAAAGAGCATACGTTCGACAAAAAACTGCTTTCGGCTGCAACGCCGAATGTTTTGGGACATTTGTTTTTCAACCGTATGCAGGCGGCGGCATACGGAACCTTAAAAAAGCACGGTTTGGTAGGTGCAGTAAACCGTGAATTCGCAAATTCGCTTAAGGCGGCATATGAGCAAAACATTGAAAAAAACCGCGATTTTTTCGCTTGCGTGCGGTATTTGGGGGAAATATTATCCGATTGCGGCGATAAATACGCAATGCTTAAAGGCGCCTATCTTTGCAGACTGTACCCCGAGGGCTACAGAACCTCAAACGATATTGACCTGCTTGTTAAGCCCGAGGATGTTACCGAAATAGGGAAAAGGCTTTCAGCCGCCGGGTTTAAGCAGGGAAATATACGAAACGGAGAATTTAAAGCCGCCACAAGACGGGAAATAATCGAATCCAAAATGACGCGCGGCGAGACTGTTCCTTACATTAAGGAAGTGGGACTTCCCGCAATGCGGTTTTTAGAGGTGGATATTAATTTCTCGCTTGATTATAAACCGGGGGACACAGGGCTTGTATGCGAAATGATAAACAACGCGGTTACCGAAGAATTTGATGACCTTCGGGTAAGAACCCTGCGGCGCGACGATTTTTTCATTCATTTGTGCAGCCATTTGTATAAGGAGGCTGCCACTCTGCCCTGGGTTGAAATGATGCGGGATATGACGGCGTATAAATACGCTGACATTTATCTTTTGCTGTCAGGCGCCGACAGGGAGCAAACCGAAAGGCTGTTTGAAAGGGCAAGAGAACTGGGAACGGAAAAAATATGCGCCTTTGCGGTAATTAATACTTTGAGGCTTTTCAAGCTTGACAATTATTATGCCGTGGCGGCAGCCGAGGAAATACTTAAAAACGACCCGGAATTTATTCATACCGTTATATCCCCCAAGGATAAGAAAAAATATATTTATACCGAAAAGGATATTGTAAAAAGATTTTTTGCCAAAAACAGAAAATCGCTTTTAAGGGAGGCGGGAAGCATTGAAAACTCTTAATATGAAGCCGAACGGCACAAAAGGCTTTTTGTTTACCTTTTGCGGGCTGGACGGCTGCGGAAAAACGACTATGCTAATGCGCCTTAAAGCCGATTTGGAAAAGGAGCACGGCGTTTTTCTTACAAAGCAGCCCACAAACGCCGTGCGTACATCGGATATATTCCGAACCTATATGGACTGCCCCGACCACGACGCTTACGATTACAGAAGTTTATCTCTCCTTGCCGCAAGCGATAGATTGCAGCACGGCAGCAGGGTGATAGAGCCGAGGCTCAATAAGGGCGATATTGTAATAAGCGACAGGTATTTTTATTCCTGCCTTGCCAATCTCAGAGCCAGGGGCTTTGAAAACGATAACTGGATATATGAAATCGCAAGGGCGGTTATAAAACCGGACGCGGCGTTTTTCTTTGATGTGCCGGTGGAAACGGCGGTTAAAAGAGTGCGCAGCCGCGCTGCGGAAAAAAACAGGTATATAGATATGGAGCTGCAATACAGGCTTCGCACCGAATATATTTCCATATGCAAGGCTAACGGCGGCGTGCTTATTTCCACCGAAAATTCGGTGGAGGATTGCTATAACGCCGTAAAAAAAGAGGTAGAAAGGGTGATAAAAAATGAAACCGGAAAAAAAGATTAAAGGTATTTTATCCGAGCTGAGCGGTGAAAAAAGAATTAAAAACAGCGCGCGGCTACAGGAGGATCTGGTGCTTGACAGCCTTTCAATGGTGACGCTGCTTATTGAAATTGAGGAACAGTTCGGAATAGAGCTGGATGAAAAGGATATGAATCCTTTCGAATTGACCGACGTTCAAAGCGTTATAGATATGGTTAAAAAATACGGAGGCGAGTAATATGAAAAAGAAAATCGAACTGCCGCTTACAGAGCCTATGTACAGTACATATCATCACCAGGGACCGGCAACCGCGATTGGCGTGGGTAATTCCGCAGGAAAAATATGGACACTTAATAATGCTGTGAATCTCTTTTGCAACAGAAAATTCCTGACGGGCTTCACAACACCCGAGCTCGGCGTGGAACGTTCTTCATGGGCTGATATGCCGTGTATTGAAAAAGAGTTTATGCCTACACGGTTTGCCGGAGGCTATATAAATCCGATTATAAGAAATATGCTCGATAAAGGCTTTTACGTATATTTTACGGATGTGGACGATTATTATGTAAAGGGCAAAAGCTGGTATCATGAACGCCATTTTTTACATAACGGGCTTATTTGCGGATATGACCGGAATAATAAAACCTATTCTGTTTACGCATATGACAGCGAATGGCGGTATACAAAATTTCAAACGCCGCAAAGTGCTTTTGACGCGGGGAGAATTGCAGCTCAAAGAAAGGGGCGTTTCGGGACCTTCTGCGCAATTAAGATGACAAATGAAAGCGTACAGCTTTCACCGGAAACGGTTTATGGCAGCCTTACAGGATATTTGGATTCGGATCTCGGTAAATATCCTTTTGAAGGTGAAGGCAGGGTTTACGGAATAGCGGTCCATACCTATATTTCCGCGTATGTTATGAGATTATACCGCGGGGAAATACCGTATGAACGAATGGACCGCCGTGTTTTCCGCCTTATTTGGGAGCATAAAAAGGTAATGCTTGAAAGAATAATCAAGGTTGAGGAAGCACTGCATTTTGATAACACGCTCAGCGAAAAATACCGTCCGCTTGTTAAAGAGGCAGATACAATGCGAATGTTATATGCGTCTCATCATATGAAACGCCGTGATTCGGTGCTGCCGATTATTTCGGATAAGCTTTTAAGGCTTGAAAAAACCGAGCGGGAAATATTAACTGAGCTTACAGAAAAAATGAAAAAGGAGCTTGAAAAAAATGCTGTGGGAATTTCTGAAAAGTAAAATGCAAAAAAATCCGAATAAAAGGGTGTGCGAAAACGGCGCCGAGATGACTTTTGAGGAGCTGATTGTTTTTGCTGAGAATTTTTCCGAAAGGCTTAAAGGAATAAAATGCTGCGCCGTTCTGTGCGAATCCGAAATGGCGGCGGGTATGGCTTTGCTTGCCTGCTTTGCGGCAGGTATTACGGCAGTGCCGCTCTCCCGCAGATACGGCGAGCTGGACTGCAATAAAATTTTGGATTTGGTAAGCCCCGATGCGGTAATTACCGATGAAAACGGCGAGCTGCAAATTATGCGCATTAAAAACGCGGCATATACCGAGTCGCAGGTTCATCCCGCGCTTATTATGTGCACCTCGGGCACTACGGGAGCTCCCAAGGGCGCTATGCTTACCGAGAAAAACATAATTGCGAATGTGTCGGATATAGCGGCTTATTTCGGAATATCGGGGGAGGATAAGATACTTATTGCGCGCCCGCTGTATCATTGCGCGGTGCTTACGGGCGAGTTTTTAACGGCGCTCATAAAGGGCGCGGAAATACGCTTTTATTCGGGCGGCTTTAACCCCATGGCGGTTTTAATGCTTTTGCGGCAGTATGGTATAACAGCCTTTTGCGGCACGCCGACGTTACTCAGTATGATGGCGCGCCTGAAAAAAGAAGACCTTACATTAAAGTGCATTTGTATAAGCGGCGAATGTATGGACCGCAGAACAGGTCTGCATATATCCGCGGCTTTCCCGACCGCCGAAATTTATCATATATACGGTCTTACCGAGTGCTCGCCGAGGGTGGCTTACCTGCCGCCCGAAATGTTTAAGGCTTATCCCGATTGCGTGGGCTTGCCGTTAAAATCCGTGTCACTTAAAATTCTCGACAGTAACGGTAATGAAGTCCAAAAAGGGGAAACCGGTGTTTTGTGGGTCAAGGGCGACAATGTTATGGCAGGCTATTATAACAATTCCGAAAAAACCGCGGAGGTGCTTAAAAACGGCTGGCTCTGCACGGGAGATACCGCGCTTATGAATAAAGCGGGACTGCTTAAAATAAAGGGCAGGAGTGACGACCTTATAATTAAAGCCGGTATGAATATTTATCCGCAGGAGATAGAAAGCGCGCTGAAGCTCGATACGCGCGTAAGGGAAGTGCTGGCATGCAGCGAAAAAGATGACCGGCTCGGCATGCAGATAGTGCTGACCGTGGCGGGGGAATTTTCTGACCCCGCAGAGGTAAGGGAACTTTGCAAGGCTTGCCTGCCCGCATATCAAATGCCCGCAAGAATAGCCTTGGTAAAGGAAATACCCAAAAACGGCTCGGGTAAGATAATAAGGCGGTGGAAAAATGATTGAACGTGAAATAAAGGCTATGCTGACGGAGGGGGAATACATCACGCTGGCAAGATTTAAGTGCCAGCATAAGGCGGTAAACCTTCAAACAAATTATTATTTTGATACCGATGACCTTTCTATGAATGAAAAGGGCATAACCTGTCGCATAAGGCATAAAAACGGACTTTATAAGGCTACGGTGAAAAAACACAATGCCGATGGCGCAGAATGTAGCATTGAAACCGATATATGTGAAAAAGCGGAGTTCGACCCCACTGTTTTTAATGCGCTGGGGCTTCGTTTTCAAGGCGAGCTTGTCACCGAAAGGCTGAAGCTGTGCGATGATGTGTTTTGTAAGATTGTACTTGACAAGAACACATATCTCGGCAAAACGGATTTTGAGCTGGAAATAGAGTATTCCGAGGCATATAAGAAAAAAGCATTTGTTTGTCTTGACGATATTGCGGATTTTCTTTGCCGATGCGGGCGTTTGCAGGATAAAAAGGAGCTGATATCGCGCATATCGCATGCAAAATCCAAATCACAGAGGTTTTTTGAAGAAAAAGTAAAAAATTAAGAAAAAATTTTTTCTAACCCTGACGTAAGCAGTCAGGGTTATTTCTTATACTGTATATGCAGCTGTGAGAAATCGGGACGCCGATTTCACAAAACAGTTTGAGTTTGAAGAAAAATAAAAGGAAGGAGGTCAGATCAATGATTTCGGTTTTAAATGAAATAACAAAACTAAGAGACAGCGGTACGCTTGAAATTGAATAGAATAAAACCGACTGTTATCGCACTGTTTATAATTCCCCTAAAAAAATCATAAAATTTTTTTTAATTAGGACGGAAACTGTCAGGGTTGTGTTTTATACTACGCTTGCAGCTGCAAGAGATTGGGAGACCGATCAAAAAATTATTATTTGAAAAGAGGAAAAATTATGGCATGTAAAAAAGCATTAAAAATGATGAAAAATAATGACAATAAAGGAGGTGAACAGTTAGTGATTACTTCACTACCAAACGAAACACTGTATATGTTTTTTGGAGTTGATTCAACATCAAAATCAGATATGATTTTGCAGAATAATTTAACATTGTTTGAATGGGTTGTGCGCAATCAGAGCCATCCGTATTTTTGGGGAAGAAATATTGTTGGCGATAACGCATTGACAAAAAGTGAAGTTGATTTTTTGAACAATAATGGTTGTAAGGTTATACCTATATATAATAACATTCAAAAAAGCAACAAAACCACACAAGAAGAAGGTATGTTAGATGCCAATAATACAATTAATATTATTTCGAAACTTGGTATTACAAGCGGAGAAACATTGTATTTACAGATTGAACCATCAGCAAATTTGACAGCAGAATATATGTTGGGTTATGCAAAAACAATAGTTGATAATGGATATACTCCTGGATTTTTTGCGAATACTGATTCTCTATATGATTTTGATCGTCAATTTTGCAGATCTTATCAAACGAATTCAGAGCTTTTTGGTTTGTGTAAAATATGGGCCAAGTCACCGACCAAACCAGAATTTTATGGAACAAATAATGCACATACTACACTTCCAGACTACTGGGAACCATATTGTCCATCGTGTATAACTAAAGAAGATATTTCGATTTGGAGATATGGCGAGAGATGTCATCCAATACGTGATAATATCGGAAACAGTGTTTCTGTGAATTATAGTGCGGCAAAAAATTTAGAGAATTTTTTCAGCTTAAAGAAATTTGACTTAGAAAATTTAAATATTGATTCCAAAAATTCGGGCTCGTTTGATGTGACCTTTACAGCACATACAATATTTGAATCGTATACGGTTAGTTTTAATTGTAATTTGATTAAGGTTGATTCTAATTCAATGCTTATGAAAAATAAAGTGGTTGCAAAAATAAACTCATCTAATTACACAGTTTTAAATTTCTCTATAACAAAAGGTAGGGATATCTTATATCCCGAATATGAAGTTGATGATGGATATGCATTAATAAAACTTGCGTATGTTTCGGATAATAGCACCAATGTGATTGTTATTAGAGAAGTAATTAATTTATCGGAATATCCGAACATAAATAAATATTTTAATGAAATTTCTGATAGCTTTGAATTTACAGACCTTGAAAAAAACGATGCCTTATCAACGGAATTTTGGGAAATTCCATTTCATAAGCAAAATACAAATAAAAGTATAAAATCAAAGTAAAGAAGGAGACAAATATTATGAGTAAAAAAACTGGAGATACAGCGATATTTGACTATGGCTATATTTTTGAAAATCAAATTAAATCATCTGGAATTAAATATGGAACTAAACGAGATGTTTATGGACATATAAACAAATGCTATTATATAGATACTTTCTATCAAGACAATAAGTATTGTTCATTAGTAGCAGCTTGGGATTTGAAAACTAGTATTAATAGTGGCAGTGCAAGTAGTAATAGGGTGGTTTCTTTTGAATTTCAAAAAAAATATAACGCTTTAATTTATTACTATCCTTGCCCTCGGGATGAAATTGTAATTGTTTATGCGGATGACGATCATACATATATTACTACAAGTAATACCGGTATTTCATTGTTTATGGTCGGATGTTGTAATCCGGCATATATAAGCAAATGCAAATTTTCAAAACACGATGGTGGAACTAGTGGAAGCGGTGTTCCGTATGCTGGAACAATACTGGGACATCTTGGGAAAATAGGTTCGGCTTTATCGGATACTTGGAGCATATTGAGTGATACAGCAGATATAATTTCAAATTACAACTTTAATAATTCTACTAAAGAGTATGAAATGTATTCCGCATGTGGTAATTATACTAAACAAGTTGGATCAAAATTTTCGCCCGTTTTGTATAAAAAATATTCACTGTTGGAAGTTGATGCGGTTTTAAATAATGTATACATGTCTTCCGATAATAAAATATTCTTCCAAATTAGAACAACAATTTTAAGTTCACCATCAGCAAACGGAAATGTTACCGTTAATTTTGGTGGAAGTCAGCAACTTATTTGATATAATTAAAGTATTTGCTATATTCATAAATCATTAGTTGCATAAAAATGAAAAGACTGGAATTCTACGCAAGTGAATTCCAGTCTTTTTGTAGTTGGGTAAATGTGTCGGAACCGATGAATTCGGTTAATACTGGGGATTTGACATAAAAAGTTTTTTGGTTATATGTCACCTTAAAATCGGTTGAATTAATTGTACCAAAATCAATACTGGCATTGTTGGAAAAATATAGTTGGAAACCAATGAATTGCTTTTTATCAATTGATGTTGAATTTTCTGGTGATAATTTCGAATAAGTTAAAGATTTTGATAGTTCATTAATATTATTTATCTGTTCAATATTAATCTCAGCACAATTATCGTTTATGGTTAATTGAATATAGTCGATTTCAGTGGTTTTTATAAAGTTGCACATTTTATTGAATTCTTTTTCAGCTAACCAATTGTTATAAGAATAGGAATATGTTGACAATAACTTAAATGCAATAAAAATTAATATAATAATTGAAAATATTAGAATAAATATCAGTTTACGATTGTTTTTTAAAAACGATAACATCACATACTTCACTTCCTATATATATTATGAATATTATATATAATATATAACATAATTATATGAAAAAGTCAATATAAAACCTTTAGGTTCAATAATATCAGAATTGTTTATAACTTTTTTTATTTTTGCATCGAATATATACCCTGCACGTAGCACATCTTTTACATAATGCAAGCAATTGTTAATCAAAAGATTATATCCGCCGTAATTAGATATTTTAGTTTGCTTGGTGGGGTAATCTTGACCTTAAGAAATGCAGTATAGTTAAAGTCGGTCGATTATAATTGGAGTGTTTATGATGTATTCAAACTTTGAAAAAATCAAAAAAGCAGAAACAACTGCTTTGTGTTTAACTGCAGCAGCAATTATAATCATTATAGCGGCATTTATATCTCCGTTTGTTTATTTGAGCCATAGGTATTCCGATTTTCAAAAAACGGATTCAATTGAAGAATATTTAAACGGTAATTACATTAAATACAACGGCGGAAAGGAAGCCGGCAGCTTTTTTGAAAGCTTTGCAAAGTCCGGCGTCGGTAATAATATCTCGTTTAAATACAGAGATAACGACGCAAGATTGACCTTAAAAAGCGCGTCGAATACGGTATTTGCATTGGATGTTGAATATGAGCCTGAAACCTATTTATCGCAAAAGGAGCATATATTAAACAGCACCGACACCCCAGACGAAAGCAATAACAAAAACTATTACGGTTCATTTTTAATAGCCTCTGTCATTCTTGACGATAGCCTGTATAAGGATAATTATTGCTGCATAGGCTTTGATGATGAAAGATGCATTATTAGGTATATGTTTTTTTATAATACAGAGCGCAAAAAGGCTTTAAGCGACGGAATTTACAGTATTAAAAGCATAATAAATTCAAGCGTTATGCTTAATTGGGGCGAGATTGCCTAATATAAGCGCATAAACGAATTAGGCAAGCCTAAAAACACAAATGGGAGGATAATATGCGCCGCCGATTAAGGATAATTTCGGTTTTATTAATTGCGGTCTTTCTGTTGACCTCGGTTCTTTACTTAATATGGGATAACAATAAAAGCTCCTTTGAGCCTATTGAAATTGATAAAGATTTTTTACAAAAGATTTCCGACCGTTTACCTATGCCCGAAGAAAGAACAGAGAATGAAAATACGGTTAAAATCAAGGGCTTTAAAGGCATTATAGTTTATTATGCCGAGCCTGTAACTGAGCAAAGAGCAGAAGAACTCAACCTTTACTTTAGGGAAGAGGAACAGAGGTATCAAGGTTCGTATATCCCTTTAAACGGCGAGCTTTCAGCCGCTTTTGCGGGGAATCATTATTATTCTTCTATCGTTGAAAAATTAGGCTACGGCTGGTTTAATTACAAGGGCAACCTGTATGCCGATTATTATAATCGTGAGAAGGCTAAGGGAAAGCCCAACTACCGCAACCGCTATGATTTTTCGTTTGTTAAAAACGCCGCGTCTTATAATTTGGTAATATTTACCGACCTGAAAAATCCCGAAAAAGCTTTATCGGGGGCGGCGGATTATATATCCGCACAAAAAGGTGAGTAATACGCCGCAATTACAAACAAGCAATAACAACGGGGGTTTTTATGAAGAAATATGTATCCGCAGCCGAATATACGGTTTACATAATATTATTTAATATTATGATATTCATTGCAGGACCCATAAACCGCAAGGTTTCAATACATGATTTCAGCGGCGGTATTCCTGTTATAATAATTAAGGTTTTATCAAATTTAATACTTTTTGTAATTACCGTCTTTGTTATTGCTTGCTTTTTCAAATCGCAAAGCCCGTCTACGAAATACGTTAACTTTTTCGGAGTGTTCTTTAAAAAGATACTTCCGCTTTGTATTACGGTAAGGCTTGCGGCGGATCTGCTTGAATGGGCTTTTAAGCTGCTGCCGGGCGTTTTTACGGAGGTTTTAACGCTTTTAACCGAAGCTGCGGCGCTGTTTTGGATGTTTTATTTCGCAAAAAGCTTTATAATACCGCAAAGGAAAGCAGCATTTAAAAATCGCGGCGTTTGGTTTTGCTGTTTGGCGCTTGCGGCGGTTATTGTGTGGTATGCGGCTTATTATTTGCACGGGCAGGCGGTCAAAGAGCATTTTTTGCTTAAATACAGAAATACGTTTTTATTTTCGTATGAACGGTCATTCGGCTTTGAATTGCAGCTTATAGTCCTTTTGTTTGCCGCGGCGCTTTGGATAACTCTTTTTATAAGCTTCGGTCTCTTCGCTTATGATAGCGGCGGCAAAAAGAGCCGCAAAGCTACGGTAACGGTGGCAAGAGCTTTGTGCCTGCTTATTGCCGTTGGGCTGTTTGTTACGGTAAAGACTCTTTATTTTCCCGAAGGTATGCCTACGTCTGATTCTTCAAGCAGTATTACTACCACATATATTGATGAAAAAACCGTTGCTTGCGATTACACCGAGCTTGAATTTTACCGCACGGATTCGGGCAAAAAGAAATGCGTGTATGAAAAAATTTCCGTAAATTTAAAGAATTTTAATAACAGTATTCTTAAATTTAAAAGCAAGCATAATACGGGAATTGAAGACTTTTGTACCGACGACCTTTCGGACGGAATAAAATATTACAGGTACGGTTTTGAAGCGGTTGCATATATCAGGGACAGCGGCGAATGTAAAGCCTTTCTTACCGAGCGCATAAACGGTTATTCCCAAAAGGACGACGATTTGATTGCCTATGCGGAGTATTTAATAGATCGGGGATATTTTGAAGCTTTTGAATATTCTTACAAATATCTTTTGAAATACGATAAGGAGTTTATCGCCCCTTATATAAGCGATAAGCGGGAAACGGCGGATTATTTTGCAAATAATACCGTGAACGGCTATTTGAATAAAGAATATATGAAGTCGTTTATTGAGGCATTGTAAAAAACAAAATAATATTTGAAAGACGTATTGCCATGAAAAAAAGTGTTATTTTGATAACAGGCGTAATCGCGGTGGCGGTAGGCTTAGCGCTTTCGGTGCGGCAAGTATTTTTAAAATCTCATAATACCTCTTACGAAATTACCGAGCAAGAAATTACGGACAGAATTTTAATTAATGAAATAACCAACGAAGCATGCGAGAGTTGCTTTTTGCTTTAAAAAATAAAAGAAAAATTTTTTCTTACCCTGACACAGGCTGTCGGGGTATTTTTTTTACGCTGATATTTAAATTATGACCCGTAACTCGATGAATTACACGTGTTTTTTATAAAAAAATTAAAAAATCTACAAAATATGACAATTATATCGGAAATAAAGTGATATAATTGCTTATAAAACAAATATTTCGCAAAAACTGGATAAAAACGGTGTAATTTTAACATCCGATGATAAGAATGAGACGGATTTACAAAAAAGGAGGTGACCTGCCTTGGGACAGCCGAAAGACGTTTAAAGCTAATGAGGTTTCTGTGTCAGTGCCGCCATGAAACATTACCGAAGCTTGCGGCGAAGTTTGGTGTCTCGGTAAGAACCATACAGCGTGATATTGATGAAATAAGCGATATTTTCCCGATTTATGTGAAAACGGGCAGGTATAACGGCGGCGTGTATGTTATTGACGGATTTTATTTGGACAGAATGTATATGAACGACAGCGAAATAGCGTTACTCAAGAAAATAAATGCCGAAAGAGTGAAATTATCCTTAAGCTTTGAAGAAACGGAAACGCTTAATAAGATTATAATGAGCTACCAAAAGCCGGTGGTTTAATTACTTACATAAAAAATGTTAATGCTACAATCAAGGATTGGAATAATTGCTTATTTGGGGCGTAATTGATAAATAAACACTTTAAATTTTCAAATGAGGAATGCGACAGATTATATTTATATAGTGTATTGGATTTAAAAAGGTAAGGGAGGATTAAAATGGTTTAAATTGATTAAACATCCCTTTACAGAAAACATCGGTCGGCGAAGGCTAACCGATGTTTCTCTGCATCTGCAACAAAAATAATTTTTTCTAACCCTAACGTAGACTGTCAGGGTTATTTTTTATACTGTATAAGCAATTGCAAAGTGTCGGGACGCCGCACGAAAAAACATTAAATAAAAAGAAAGAGGGAAAAACAATGGCTTGTAAAAAAGCTAAACGAACAGAACAGGTCGTAATGACCGAAAAAGCAGCGGAAACCGAGGCGAATGTTGCCGAGGTTTCAACAAACAATCAGGGTGAAAGACTTCTTTTCGGGGTCGATTCACACACACCGTCTAACGATATTCTTCAGAATAATCTGACCGAATTTGAATGGGCTGTGCGAAACAAGGTGTATCCCAACTTTTGGGGCAGAAATCTTACGGGCGAAAATGCGCTTACAAAAGAGGAAATTGACTTCCTGCACGGTATGGGCTGCAAAATTGCGGCAATCTATACAGACGGCGAGCCGAAGCAGACCGAGGAACAGGGCAGAATTCTCGCAAAGAAGATCGACGTTACCGCATATGAGCTGGGTATTCCCGAGAACACGGCGGTTTTTCTTGAAATAGGTGAGGAAAACTTGACCCGCGATTTTATGAAAGGCTTTGCGGACGGTCTTATGACCGAGGGCTTTACACCCGGCTTTAAGGCGAATACAGATGCCGCATACAGCTTCGACCGCGAATTCAGCAGGGGGCTTCAGACCGATAGGGAAATATTTGAAAAGTGCATTGTATGGGCAGAGGCTCCGTCTCTTAAAGAGTACGACCGTGTAACCACGACCCACCTTATTCACCCGGATAACTGGGCGCCGTTTGCACCGTCGGGCATTACAAGACAGGATATTGCCGTATGGCAGTACGGTAAGAGCTGTCATCCCATAGCGGACGATAAGGGCAGAGAAACAGCCTTTAATGTGAACCTTGTAAGAGACGACAGGGTAATCACCCAAAAAATGTTTTAGTTGAAAGGATGAAAAAAGTAATGTATAATGGAGGTAAAGAAGAATGTCGGTATATTCGGTAAGTGTATATCCAGGCAGTGTAACAATACGAAAAGGCGAGTGGTATTACGGCGCCTATGCTACCGTAAGAGCAAGCAGTAATTGTTGTACGGATGTAACATGGTACAGCGATAAAACAGCGGTTGCTACTGTTAATGCTGCAACAGGTTATATATACGGAAGGTCTGCGGGTACTGCGAGAATTTATGCGCAGTCTAAAGTAGACGGCAGCAAGTGGGATTATATTACCGTAAATGTAACAAGCGGGAATATATGCGTCGATTCGGTATGCTTAAATTATAGCTATCTTTCGCTTGAAAAGGGCGACCGCAGGGATTTATCCGCAACGGTATGCCCGGCAAACGCCACAAACAAGAGCATATCCTGGAGCAGCAGTAATCCGTCAGTCGCCACTGTAAGCGGCGGAACAGTAAGAGCGGTAGGAATAGGCAGTGCCACAATAACCGCAAGAGCGCAGGACGGCAGCGGAGAGTACGACACCTGTTATGTGAGCGTAACGGGAGATATACTTGTAAGCTCGATTACGCTTAATCATTCAAGCTACACATTAAATCCTAACGGTGCGGTATTGTTAAAAGCAAGCATATGCCCGACAAATGCGACAAATAAATGCGTTTGCTGGAGCAGCAGCAACAACGGTGTTGCAAGGGTCAACCCCGACAGCGGCTATGTCACGGCGCAGGGCGCAGGCACGGCTATCATACGGGCAACCGCGCAGGACGGCAGCGGAAAGTATGCAGAGTGCAGAGTTACGGTCAACCGACCTATAGCGGTTACGGATATTGAGGTTTGCCCGACAAGTCTTACAATGAATGTGGGTGATGTCGAGTATCTCTGCGCAACAATTATACCGTATAACGCAACCAATCAGTCGGTAACATGGTGCAGCAGCAATGATAATGTCGCAACTGTAGGAATACACAGCGGCAGAATCACCGCAAAGCGCGCAGGAACGGCAACTATCACCGCGACTACGGCTGATGGTGGGTATCAGGCGTGCTGCAGGGTTGAGATTCTTTTGACGGATAAGCAGCTTTCAGAACAAATTGTATTTTGTTTTTCGCTGCTCACTGAATATTCAAGCTATGCGTATATTTCACCTATGCAGTATGCCGTTCTTAAAGGGTTGGACTCGGCGGAAGAGGCAGAAGCGGAACAAAACGAATTGCTGCAAAGCATTCAATTGGTAAATTATATTCTTTTAGAAAACAGACTTGTTTCAAATAGCCCTAATGCGCGCAAAATAATATCGAAGCATATTTTAAGCGGCGAAAAATATGATATATTTGAACAGGCTGACATAACTCAGGATATTCGGGATCATTCCGCTGTTTTTGACGAGGTATGGAAAGAGCGCAACAAGCAGTCCTGGCTTGAACTGGCACAGCTGTTGGTCGTTGCCGGCACAATGATACCGTATATTCAAATCCCCGCAAGCCTGGTACTGCTGGGGCAAGGAATAGTCGGCAAGGATTTAACCGGTAGGCAATTGCCTTGGTGGGAACGAACGCTTAATGTTGCAAGCGGTGTAATAGGCACTGTTGAGGGTATCGGTTTCCTTGCGTCCGCAATAAAAAATGCAAACAATGCCAAATTCCTTGATAAGCTTGACGATATTGCCAGAATTGCGGGAGATCACACCGCCAGTGAACTGGCATATGCTCTTAAAACGGGCAGAATCACCACAAGAGCACTTGACGGAATACTCGACGCATCCCTGATCAGCAAGGCTAAAAATTTCAGAGGCTCTTTTATAAAACAACTTGCGACCGAGGGCAATGTGGCGGTTGCGCAGGTAAATATCAGCGGGCTTAAAACCGATTGGTTCGCTCATAGCCAAATAGATGCGCTTGGTGATATGAAGCCGCCGAACGCTGTGTCAAACATATCGTTAAAGCCCGGTTCTCCTGTGTTCACGGCCTCGGAAATTGGCGGCTTTATGCGTGATGTGGACACGGAATACAAAATATTAAGCGATATTGCAAATTCGCTCGGAAACAACACCTCTGCCACCGGCACAATAAAGCTATTAACCGAAAGACCGATGTGCAACAGCTGCGCGAATGTGGTAACCCAATTCACCGCCAAATATAAAAATATAGTTATTGAGGTGGTGGATAACGGTCATAAATTATATGTTAAATGAAAGAAGGAAACAGTATGAAGCATGGTACAATGGACGGTTGCATAGAGAGTCTGGAATGGTTTTACTATGTGACAAATACCAGAGAGTACGGTGAAAATTCGGTAAAAAGGGGCGGCTGGGCGCTTGAGGATACCACCGTGGGTGATTATGTTTCGGAGGTTATTATAGCCGACCTTATTATGAAAAATGAGAACCGAATTTGGACGCGGTATATTCCGAGAATTAAAAAAGCCGTGGAAGCGGTTCTTTCCCGTTCGCCGGAGCTTGATTGGCAAGAGCTGGAGCCGGACGAATGGGAGGAGCTCACGAAAATTGCCGAGCGTGTAAAGGAAAACCTGCCTAATATCCGTATTGTTCCCGACGGAAAGGAATTTTAAAGTTAAGGCAACTATAAGATTTCGTCCTAAAAAATTCCGAAAACAGCGGTCGGCGAAAGCTGACCGCTGTGGCAGCTCCACCGGCACAATAAAACTATTAACCGAAAGACCGATGTGCGAACGGGATTGCACAATTCGACAACATCCATTGTATTTTCTGCTAACATTTGTAGGTTTGTCAATGATGTGTTACAAAAATCAGAAAACTTCGCCGTTAGATAAA
>URNB01000037.1 GCA_900549055.1 uncultured Oscillospiraceae bacterium | reverse complement strand
AAAAGGCGGCGAGCGAAACCGCGGCAGGTTCGAGTCCTGTCACACTAGCTTTCGGGGGTATTAAACGAATATCTTTCATAGGTATATTTCAGTTTTTCCCCTGCAACTGGTGTTTCAAGGTTTCCTACCGTAAAATCTGCGCTGCGGAGTGAAAAATCGGTTTTTCAAAGAAAATGTCGTATTTTTGATTTGTTTTTTCAGTCATGGACGGACGACACATAAGGTCGCCGGTAAAAATAATTTCCGGCATTGCTTTTTCCTCCTAATCAAAATTCAGTTTTCTGATTTCATCAGGCTCTACATTTCTTAAATTTATATTCTCCTTAACCGCAATAGCTGCCGCCGCGCCGCACGCTTCGCCTATTCCTACGCATATAGGCATTGCCCTGAAGCTGGAGTGTGCCATATGTGTTCCCGAAATATTTCTGCCGGTGAGCAAGAGACCGTCGGTTTTTACGGGCACCATACAGCCGTAGGGAATAGTATATCCGCTTTGCTGCTTAAAGTGCTTTTGCACGCCTGTTTCATCAAGCCCGGCGCCCGAAATATTATGAATATCAAAATTAAACCACGCCCCGCGCACAACCCGGTCTTCAAATTGCCGAGCATCAATTATATCCTTTTCGGTAAGCTGCCTTAAACCCACAAAATGCCGTGTTTCACGAATACCTATAAGCGAGGCTGCGCTTATAATATAGCAGTTTTCATAGCCCGGAACATATTCCCTCAAAAATTCGGTAATCGGCTCCATTTGCGAGCGGCATACAATTTCCGCGCGGGTGAGATCCTCTGCCTTTGTGCCGTCTATCTCGGTGCAGTTTGTCATATTGCAGGTGACTATACCCGGAATGGTTGAGGCATACAGCAGCACATGACCTGCCGGATACGGCAGCAGTTTTTTTGCAAGCGCCTGCAGCTCGCCCTTATCGGTTTCAACCGTTGTTTCAAACGAGGGCGGGAATACTGCGCGTGACATATCCACTCCGCCCACCTTGAACATAAGTGTAGCGGGCTGCATTTTTCCGTCGCTTTCGCGACCCTTGAAATATTCCGCACCCGCGCGGCAGGCTAAATCGCCGTCGCCTGTTGCGTCTATCAAAACATCTGCAAGGTATGCCCGCCTTCCGCTTTTATTTTCGGTAATAACTCCGCAAACGCGGTCGCCGTTTTTAATAACATCGCAAACAAGGGTATAAAGCAGAATATCAACTCCGGCAGCCTGCAGCATTTCAAGATATGTATTTTTTAAAAGCTCCGGGTCTATTCTGACCTTATCATCGCATTTGAAAAAGTCCTGCTTGTGAGAGCGTTCTAAAATTTCACTGTAAAGCCGACTGTCAACCCTGCCGGTAAAGTGGCTCATAAGTCCGCTTGTGGATATGCCGCCCACACCCGACTGTGCTTCAATAATCAGCGTTTTTGCCCCGTTTCTTGCTGCGGTAACGGCAGCCGCAAAGCCCGACGGATCGGACCCCGCAACTATTACATCATATTTACCGGCTATTTCGGTATGCTTTTCTGCCTCGGTTATAAAGCTTTCTTTCATTTAAAACACCTCAAAACCGAAAATATTAAATGTTTCCGCTCCGTAAGTCTCAAGAGGTAAAAGCTTAACGCTTAAAACCTCTCCCTTAATATCGAGTTTTAAAAATCGTGTATGGATATTACGGAACGGGTGTGTCTCGGTATGTCCGTCCTTATTGGTGAGAATAATATCAAAATCCTTTATAAGGGTTTTCGGAAGTTTAAAGCGTTCCTCTTTAAGCCTTATACAACAGGGCATATTCTGGTAGTCACGGTTTAGGTCGCTGTCAAAAACAATTCTTACCCCCGAAAGCTTAAACGGTCTATCACTTCTGTATTCAAGGTAATCGCCCTTTTCACCGATCCACCGGTTCTCGTCTCCGCGTTCCTTACCGTTTATTACAATATCATTGTTGCATTTTAAATCCAAAGAAAGTTCGGAAACACTTCGATTTTTTCCCGGAAGCCAACAGTCGTCTGCCATAAGGCTGTCCTGAAGTCTTTCAATATCTATATTATCGGTGTTTTCGCCGTACTGTACCATTTGAGCAACAGCCGTTCCCACTGCCTGCCCCAACAGCGCACAGGTAGCCATAACGCGCGAGGAGGAAAGCGCGGCATGGGTAACGCTTATGTTTCTGCCCGCAAACAAAAGATTTTCGATATTTTCGGAGCATAATGCCCTGAACGGTATTCCCCAGGGCGATGGCGCCGGATGAAACACGGTCGGGTAGGATGTTTTATGATTTATACCCGCCGGGGAATGATCGTCCATCGACCAACCGGCATAAGCGATAATATCATCAAAATTTCCGCCTGCCTCAACATCGTTTTGAGTTACTGTATATTTTCCGACATACCGCCTGCTTTCACGTTTTCCCGGCAAAATTCCGACCCATTCAAGCTCATAATTTTCGGCACCGTGGTCACCGTGATTTTTAATATGATCCCAAACGCCGTATGCAATCTTTAAAAGCTCATCGCGGCATTTATCGGTATCGTGTATGCAGTCGCCTTCGCCGCCCGTTTCTATCCACCAAAAGTTTGAGGACAGATCGTGTTCACGGAACGGGATATCATCATCGGTACAGTATTTATATGCCCATTCCGGGGGAGTGAATTTCTGCGGTTTGTCGGTCTCGCGTACCTGAAACAGACAACTCATTCCCATTGTTTTTTTGTCAGCGGTTTTCGGCTCTATACTCTCTCCGAACTCGGACTCCGCCTCCCTGCCGTAGCGAAAATGTGCGCCGGTAAGTGTTGATAAAATGCTGTCACCCGAACAATCGGCAAAATAACGTGCTTTAATTGTATGCACGGTTTCACACGGCGATTGCCACGCTGTAATGCTGATTATTTTTCCGTTTTCCGTATTTGCGTCAAGGCAGCTTGTGTTAAGCAATAAAGTAAGATTGTTCTGTCGCGCTGTTTTATCAAACAATACCATATCCCATAACGAATAGCTTAACTGTGGATTCTGAAAAAAGTTTTCAAGCATTATTTCTTCAATAATCCCGGTTTCTCTATTATCTTTCCCGTGCGCTCCGCAAATCCACATTCTTATTTCGCTTGATGCGTTTCCGCCCAAAACTCCTCTGTCCTGAACCAGCACAACCTTTATTCCGTGCCTTGCTGCTGAAATTGCGGTGCAAATTCCTGCCATTCCCCCGCCGATAACACATAAATCGGTAATATGTTCGATGTTTTTCATATTTACCCTCCACTTTGTTATAATAAAATCTTGACTCATTCTGCTATTTCTATTATAATAAATAAAAAGAAAAAAACATTCGAATTTGAATCGGTTTTTTACAAAATCGTGCAAAAGGTGATAAATATAGAGGTAATTATTCAAGACATAACACGTTATATTGATTTTCTGATTGAAACAAATAAATTTTCAGTTACTTTGCATGGTTCGTTTACCGCAATACCCGGGCTTACCCGTTATAATTTTCATTTTAATCCTTACTGCCGTTTTGTGAAAACAGTAACCGGGAATTGGGATATTTGTGTTGATAAGCAGAGTAAGGTTTTCAAAAAATGTGAAGCGGGTGATTTTTTCGGAGTATGTCACGCAGGAGTAGGCGAATATGTTTATCCGGTGACAGTCAACGAAAAGAATGTCGGTTTTATCTCGGTCGGCGGTTTCAAAGGTAAGGACGAAAGCGAGGCGCAGGGTAAGGCAAGGCATTTTGCTCGTAAGAATCATATTGATTGGCAGAAAATATCCAATTTGCGAAACGAATTTCTTAACGCCGATATTCCGGATAAAGAAAAAATCGATACGGTTATACATCCTCTTATGCTTATGCTTGAGACTTATTTGCAAAAATACGAGGAATTCTCCGGAAAGGAAGAAAAAGACGATATTTACACCAGTCTTTTAAGTTACATTACCACAAATCATAACACGCGAATCACAATGAAGGATTTGAGTAAAAAATTCAATTGCAGCGTTTCAACACTCAGCCATATTTTTAAAAAGCGATCGGGAATAAGTATAAGCGAATATATTGAAAATTTGCGGCTTGATGAGGCAAAGTGGCTTTTGAAACAGTCATCATATTCGATTACCGAACTATCTAACATCTTGGGATTTTGCAGCCCTGCCTATTTTTCAACGGTTTTCAAAAAAAAATTCGGTGTATCACCGAAAAAATCGAGATTTCTTTAAAGCAGATCTGATAAAAGTTAAATGATAAGCAATACCTGCCGACCACACTTTTGATCGGCAGGTATTTTTTGAATTGCAGCGGAGATTTTACCGTTTGATATTATACCGCTTCTGTTCTTAGTTTGAAACAGTATTTTATAACATTAAGTCGGTAATGTGATTTTTTCATCGTCATATGAAAAAATATATGTTTGTTCACCGATAAATCTGTCACTGAGAGTTCCTTTTTTTGATGCGTTGAGCCAGTACATATAGCTTAGGGTGATTTTTGTCAGCTTACCGGAATATATATAAATTTTAACTTGAATATACGGAAACATCGCACGGAATAATTCCCGTGTCGTTCCGCTACGAAAATTCGGACGGAAACAGGTTTTTGATTTTAAACGTAAATACAAGGAGCGACAGGGACAATGTGCTGAAGCACTACGCAAGAAGCAGGCAGTATGCCGAAAATGTGCAGTGGCTTTCGGGCAATAAGCTCCCGGCGTATGTTTACGGAAATCCCGAATTATATGTTTTGTGTAAAAAGGATAAGAACGCTATGGCGGTGGGGCTTTGGAATTTCTTTGCCGATACCGCGCTTTCGCCGACGATTGAGCTTGATAAGGAATATTCAGATATATCATTTCTTAATTGCGGCGGCGAGCTTTGTGGGGGTAAGGTGAAACTTTGCGATATTCCGCCCTACGGTTTTGCTGCGTTTGAGGTCAGATATTAAATTTCGGGCTTGCCGTATTTGAAAACATAATATTTTACACAATTCCTTATAAGCGCCATTCGTTTTTAATTTCAGCTATGTTTTTAACCTTGGGTATTTACTTCTCGTCTTGCTTTATAAAATAACCGGCACGGATTTTTGCAATTTTGAGAAAACGACGATTATCGCTTTTGGTATTTTTTCGGCGTTATTCCGAAACGCCTTTTAAAAAGTGAAATAAAATGCGAATAATCGGGAAACCCGCTTTTTTCCGCGGCTGCCTGAACGCTTTCTCCGCGTTCAAGCAGCTTTTTTGCGTTTGCGAGGCGGCGGTTTTCTATATATTTTGAGGGGGTAATATCGAGTTCGTCTCTGAAAGCCCTGTAAAGCGAGCTGCGGCTTATAAAAAAAATTTCGCAAAGCATATTAACCGAGCATTCGTCGCCGAAGTTATTGTCCGTATATTCCAAAATTTCGCCCAAGCGCGCCGATATTCCTACCGACGGTTCTGTTCTGTCCCTGTTTTTTTCTATTATATCAAGCACACCAACTACCGCCGCCAGATTTTCCGCCGACATAGGCTTTTTATCCTGGCAGGCAAGCATAGTATCAAAAAGCGTGCGCAATTTTTCTTTATCGCTGCGGCTTAGGGTTATGCGGTTTTTCTCACCCGCCGCGTGCTGTAAAAAGGGCGAAAGCAGGTAAGAATACTCCGCCGACGCCTTTACCCAAAAGCAATAGCAGGTATGTATTTGGTCGGAGTGATAAATGCAATAATGTATTTCGTTTGGCTTGGAAATTATAATATCCCCCGTATTTACGGGATAAACCTTATTTTCCACCGCAAATGAAACGTTGCCGCTTACATTGAAATAAACCTCGCAGTAATCGTGAATATGTGCGTCATCCGTCGGGTGCAGCGAACCGTTAATATTATGCTCACCGTATTCCGTTACCGCGCACAGTCCGCCGTCAGGCAGTATATTTTTTAAATAATGTATTTCCACAGCCACACCTTGAAACAAATATCATATTTTTAGGGCGAAATCTCATAGTATTTCGTTTTTGTTTATGGTATACCACATTATGCTGAAAAAGTAAAGCTATATTTTTTTGGGGTGTGCCTATGTTTTCTTTACCAATACCGTTACTTATCATTTTATCCGTAATTGCGAGTGCGCTTATCGGCATTTTACGCGGTAAATATGCCAAAAGCTACCCGATGTCCGGCGTGTATTTGTGGCGGTTTAATTTTTATCAGAACATATTTTGTTTTTTATCTATACTGTTGATATATCTTTTTTCGGGAACAGAGTTCAGTTTCAGCGTGTTTTCCGTGCTGCTCGGCGCGGCGCTTGCCGTCGCCAATATTTTGAGCCTTGAGGGGCTGCTGCAGGCTCAGGCGTGCGGCTCTTTTGCCTACACGTCCGTTATAGTGGCGCTTTCGGCAATAATACCCAGTATGAGCGGACCCGTGCTTTTCGGGGAAAAGGTTACCGTTTCGCAATTTGCGGGCATAGGGCTTATGATAATATGCATTATTCTCTCCCCGGGAAATGACGGGGGTGAAAGGCGCGCAGTCAATCTTAAATGGTTGCTTTTCTGCACGGTGGCGTTTGTGTTTTCGGGCGCAGTGGGCGTTGTGCAGAAAATACACCAAAACAACGCCGCCCACAAGGCGGAAATGCCCGCACTACTGCTTACATGTTTCTTTGTTTCCTTTGCTCTTTCAGGTATAAGGCTTATTACAGAACGCAGGCGAATGAAAAAATCGGGTGAGAGTCTTAATAAATTAACCCTCGCCGTTTTGCTTTTTCCTGCGGTTTCGGGGCTTTGCTTTGCCTTTCCGCACACAATAAACCTGTTTTTATCGGGCAGGCTTGCCTCGGTTGTATTTTTCCCCACAATAAATCTTTGCCCCATGCTGCTCACAATGCTTTACGCCGTTTTCGGTTTCAAAGAAAGGCTAACCGCCAAGCAGTGGGCGGGAATTGCCGTAGGCATTTTATCCACCGTGTTTGTAAGCGGAATTATATGAGCATTATTTCCAATATCAGGGGCGCAGAATGTGTAATCTGCGCCCTGTTCTATGATTGCCGCGGTGCCTACGGTATTTAGCCGGCATCTTCTGTCTGTTACACTACACATATATGGTCAGAGCACGGTGAAGAGCTGGTTGTTTCGCAGAATATTTGCGGTTATTCTTACCGACAACGGCAGTGAATTCAAGCATACGATGGAATTAGAAACCACCGAAGTCTGCAAGAAAAGGACAAAGGTGTTTTATTGTGAGCCTCAGGCGCCCCGGCAACAAGTTGCCCTATGAGGTTAAGGTCGATAGGAGCATATTTCGGTTAACGGAACCGATGGGCCTGCGCGGCTCCTGCCGATTTATTTGAGCTGCGAAATAAAACCGCAATGCAAAAGGGACGCATCGAGACAGCGTATGTGAAGGTAGATTATTTTGCGGATTTGTGCTATAATCGGTTTAAGAGTTGCATAACGGCTCGGAAATCAGGAGGCAAATTAAATGAGTAAAGGGCAAAGATTTGAAAAGATTTATACTCAGGGTGCAATGACAACCACGGAAATTTGGGTGGATAAGGAAACGGGGGTCAACTATCTGTTTCATGCTTGCGGGACCGCGGGCGGCATGACTCCGCTTTTGGACAGAGACGGAAAGCCTATCGTTTCGCCGATTATGAACGGTTGATTATTGTGAAAAATAAAGGAGCATTTTAATATGAATATTACAGTGTATCTCGGTGCAAACGAGGGTAATGACCCGAATTTGCGGAGTGCGGTAACGCAGCTCGGAGAATGGATAGGACAAAGCGGCAATACGCTTATCTACGGCGGATCGAAGAGCGGATTAATGGGTGCTGCAGCCGACAGCGTTTTGAATGCGGGAGGCGAGGTTATTGGGGTCGAACCGCAATTTTTTATTGAAAGCGAGTTTCAACACGACGGACTTACCGAGCTGATTGTTACAAAGGATATGTCGGAGCGCAAAAATAAGATGATTGAGCTCGGTGACGCTTTCATAGCGTTTCCCGGCGGCACAGGCACACTTGAGGAAATTACGGAGGTTATGTCGAAGGTGTCCTTGAAACAGCTTGACGCTCCGTGCATACTTTATAATTTGGATGGATATTATGACAGTCTGAAGGAGCTGCTGGAGCTTATGATCAAAAAAGGACTGTCTTCTGAAAGGCGGCAAAAAGGAATATTCTTTGTAAATAATTTGGGGGAGATTATACAGCTGCTTGAAAGCAACTGAAACCGGTGCAAGGAGCTTTACCGAGTTCAGAGAAATTCGCAGAAAAAAAGGAAATTAGTACAGAAGCGGCAGAGGCTCTTATACGGTGCGGTCGGCGCGGTATTTTGGCAGTGAACCGGGAAAACGGCTGCCCTTATACGGTTTCTATAAATAATCTTTATGACGGCGATTAGAAAAAAATATATTTTCACGGCGCGCGGGTAAAGCGGCGCAGCTGTTTGAAATGAAGACCGAGCATATCAGCGGCAAAGAGGTGCGGAAAAAATAAATTTATGTGCCTGTGGGTCGGAGATTTTTTGCTTGGCTTACATTAATGCCTGCTGAACAATTCAAAAGAACCTTAACCCGAGCATGTTGGTATAAACTTTTGAATTGTTCAGGTGCAAGGTTTTTGCGCAATTTTGCGAAAAAACCTTGCACTTTAAAAAGAATCACATTTTGATTCTTTTTAAAATCAGGCGACAATCAATGGATACTGACGGTCAAAACAAAGGTTTTGACCCATAAAATCGAGATTTTAACTCGATTTTATGTAATTGCATTTGCTAATGCAATTATTCAGTAGACATTACATTAAGGAGGAGCTTTAAATGATAAGATTTAACAATGATTACAATCGGGGAGCTTTTGACTCTGTATTACGCGGTTTAGCGGACGCAAACACGGTCAGCTACCCGGGTTACGGAGAGGATGAATGGTGCGGCAGGGCGGAAAGCGTTATAAAAAAGCTTATTTCATCGGATGACGCGCTGATAAAATTTATTCCCGGGGCGACACAGGCAAATATTGTTGTAATTGCGGCGGCATTATCCTCCGTTCAAAGCGTTATCGCTGCCGATACAGGGCATATTAACTGCCATGAGGCGGCGTCGATTGAGAATACGGGGCATAAAATTCTTGAGCTTCCGAATACCGAAGGCAAGATTACCGCCGAGCAGATTGCCGAGTGCGCGGCAGAGTATTACGACGGCGGCGTACCGGAGCATCTTACCGAGCCGAAGCTGGTGTATCTCTCCTTTCCGACCGAGAAGGGCACGCTTTACTCAAAGCGCGAGCTGAAGGAAATAAGAACCGTATGTAAAAAATACGGTATGTATTTGTTCGTAGACGGAGCAAGAATGGGCTACGGCTTGGGTGCGGAAAGCAATGATTTGACGCTTAAGGATTTTGCACAGCTGACGGATGTGTTCTATATAGGCGGAACAAAGTGCGGCGCTCTTTTCGGTGAGGCGCTGATTATTACCGAGGATTCCCTTAAATATCGCTTTAAGGCCTATATGAAGCAGCACGGCGCGGTGCTTGCAAAGGGATGGCTTATGGGTCTGCAATTTGCAATAATGCTGGAAAACGGCGAGTATTTTGAAAGAGCAAGACAGGCAGATAAGCTTGCAATGCAGATAAGAGGGGCGTTTGAGGCTAAAGGCATACCGTTTTGGGCGGAAAGCTTTACCAATCAGCAGTTTGTAATACTGAATGAACGGCAAAGGAATACGCTCGCACAGAGCTATTATTTTGAGGAGATGGGTACAATGCCGCAGGGTACTGTGGCGCGTTTCTGCACAAGCTGGGCGACGAGTATTGCAGAGGTGAATTCTCTGCTTGCCGATATAGCCGGGCTGTAATCAGCCTTTTTCCGACCAAAGAACGCTTTCAAATAATATAAAATCTATAATTTCGCACTGATATTCCATAGAAATAAAAAGACATACGAATTTTGATATGCTATAATGCAGATATCGGGTGTTGTAAGGATGGGGCATATGGCTGAAAAAATAGCGTATTTCCGACTTGGGAAAATGTGGGATCCCGCCTTTAAGGACGAGCGGTTTTATATTATTAAAAACGCTCATCCGTCAGGACGGCTGCACTGGCACGATTGCTTTGAAATAGAAATAATCACCAAAGGCAGCTGCAAAGAGGTGGTGAACGGCGGCGAAATACCTGCCGCTGTGGGAGATGTGATTCTTGTAACCCCGACGGATCTGCATGAATTAAGGGAAGCCGATAACCTTGAGTTGTATAATGTCATGTTCGACACGGAAATCATAGATCATGAGCTGCTGAACAAAATACTGCTGAACGGCGGCGTTATACATTGCAGGCTTAATGACGAGGATTTTAAATATGCTTTGACCATTCTTGATTATGCCTGCCGAAGATTCAGAAAAAATGAGCAGGATTATGAGCGCTTCGTTAACAATGCCGTAAATCAATTACTGTCGATCATGCTGTGTCAAACCGAAAAAATAATTTCCAAGGAAAAAAACCTATCCATACGCACGGCGGCATTTTACATTAAAATGCATTTCAGAGAAAAGCTTTCGCTTAAGGAGGCTGCTCAGTCGGCAAATTTGGACGAGGCGTATTTTTCGGTAAAATTCCATGAGGTTATGGGCGTGACCTTTAAAAAATATCTTAACGATATAAGGCTTAATTGCGCGGGTAAGGCGCTTATCAGCACAGAGCTTTCCGTTGCTGACATATGCTACGGGAGCGGCTTTGAATCGCTTCCCCATTTTCACAGGGAATTTAAGAAAAAGTACGGAGTATCACCGCTTGAATTCAGAAATCATAAAAGGAGCAGTGAAATTCCGAAAAAATAAATAAAAGGGGAATGACTATGAGATATTTACTGAACTGGCAGGTAGGCTTTTGTGAAAGCAGGGAGGAAAGACCGCAGGAATATTTTGCTGCGGCAGTGCCGGGCGCTGTGCAGCTCGATTACGCGCGGCAGTATAATCTGCCCGATTACAACAGGGAGCTGAATTTTAAAGAGTACAAATGGATGGAGGATAAATTTTGGGTTTACACCGCAGAATTTGACGCGTCAGATACAGATAAAAGCAGCTTTTTATACCTTTATGTGGGCGGAATAGACTACCGCTACGAAATTTACGCGAACGGAGAGAAGGTTTGCGATTATGAGGGTATGTATAAGCGGCAGCGCTTATCGCTTTCAAAATTTATCGGTACAAAAATCAAGCTTGAAATCACGGTATTCCCCGTGCCGAAAAGCACCCTGCCCGGTGTGCATAAGGATACGCGCGACGAGGCTAACCAGTGCTGCAAGCCGGCGGTAAGCTACGGTTGGGATTTCCACCCGCGCCTTGTGCCGCTCGGTATTTGGGAAGAGATTTACATAGAGGAAACCGCGCGCGAGGCGGTATTGGAGCCTGTAATCTCCTACACGCTGTCGGATGACCTTAAAACGGCGCACCTGAAACTTTTGGCAAATAATTTGCCTGATACGCACTGGGAAATCGCCGACCCCGACGGCAAGGTTATATTTGAGGGCGACGGCGAAGAAATTAAAACTGATATTCCGTCTGTACGCCTTTGGTGGTGCAGCGGCTACGGCGAGCAGCCGCTTTATACCGTTGCCGCCGCTGCTGACGGCTGCGATACGGTAAGCCGCAAAACAGGCTTTAAGAAAATAGAGCTTGTAAAGGCTGAGGGCTCGTGGGAGGAAAGGCTCAACTACCCCATGAGCCGCAACACGCCGCCTATAACCGTAAGGCTTAATAACACCGTGATTTTCGCAAAGGGCTCAAACTGGGTATGCCCCGAAATATTTTACGGCACGCTTACCTATGAGCGCTACTGCGAGCAATTGGAGCTTGTGAAAAAAGCCAATCTCAATTTTTTAAGGTGCTGGGGCGGCGCGGTTATAAATAAAGAAAGCTTTTTTGAGCTTTGCGATGAAATGGGAATTATGGTATGGCAGGAATTCCCCCTTGCCTGCAATTGCTATGAGGGCACAGAGCACTATGTTTCGGTGCTTGAAAGCGAGGCAACAGCGATAATCGACCGCATAAAGCAGCACGTGTGCCTTATGTTCTGGTGCGGCGGAAACGAGCTTTTCAATAACTGGTCGTGTATGACCGATCAGGATAAGCCGATACGCCTTATGCAGACGCTCACATATCTTAAAACACCCGAAATTCCGTTTTTGCCGACTTCCCCCGTTATGGGTATGGCGCACGGACCTTATGCCTTTAACCTTAACGACGGGCGCGAGGTTATAGAGGCTTTGGCGGAAAGCCGAAACACCGCCTACACCGAGTTCGGCGGCGGAGGTTTTTCCACCCCCGAAACCCTTAAAATGATAGCCGACAAAGAAAAGCTTGAGTCGATGAGCGCAGAAAACGAAATTGTAACGGAGCATGGCACGCACTGGTTAAGCATGCAGATTGAGCGCTATTTCGGCAAGGTTGAGGGTTTTGACCGCCTTATTGAGTGCGGGCAGTTTTTGCAGTGCGTGGGGCAGCAGTTTATTTTTGAGGAGGCAAGACGGCAAAAGCCCTATTGCTCCATTGTTTCAAACTGGTGCTTCAACGAGCCGTGGCCCAACACGGGAAATAACAGCCTTGTTTCTTACCCGAACAGCATAAAGCCTGTGTATTACTCGGTGGCGAATGCCTGCCGCAGCGTGCTTGCAAGCGCAAGGTACAGAAAGCTTGTAAATATAGCGGGCGAAACGCTGGATTTTGATTTATTCCTGCTTAATGATTCGCTTAAAAAGCTGCCCGACGGCACTGTTAAGGTATTTATTCGGGTGGGCGAGGGCGAAAAGGTAAATGTGCTTAATTGGGAGTATAAGGATATTCCGATATGCACAAATGCCGAGGGCCCTACAGTAAGGTACAAGCTGCCGTTTGTAAACGGGGCGGATACGCTTGATATTATTCTTGAGTGCGGCGAATATTCTTCGAAATATACCTTACTTTACCGCCTGCCCGCAGCCCCTGCAAACGCCCCTAAAAAGATGAACGCCATACTTGGCGAAAATGCTTAAATATTGAATGTCTCGAAAAATTTTGCCTTTTTTCCCTTGCCGAAGTGAGCTGTAACCGCAGCCGACTTAAGTTTATCGACAGGACAGAGGAGGCTGCCGCATTAATACGGCAGCCTCCTCTTTAATGATTCTGAATATATTGCTTTAGATTCACTTTTTATCCTCGGCGGCGCGCGTGATGCTTGTGCTGCCGAATTTTTTTCGCAGCTCGTAAATGGAGCTTTCTATTTTTTCTTCCGTTTCCCGTTTCTCGGAATCACCGAAAATATCCTCCTGAATCGCAGTTTGGTATCCCCTTAAATTGATTGCTCGCAGTCCCACCGAGCGCAAAGGCTCCGTAAAACCGAAATGCTCGTTTAAAAGCTCCATTCCGCGCTCTGCAATGATTTTGGCTCCGTTGACCGAATCGGGATAGCTGCGGCTGAATTCCTTAACGGATAATGCCGCGTTGCGTATATGCACCTGCACGCCGCCGGCATAAAGCCCTTGCTCGCGCAGGGAATCGGATATTTCGCGCGCCAGAGACAAAAACATCCCCCATATTTCATCAGGCGTTTTAAAATCCTGCTGCCGTGTGACCGAGCGCCCTATACTTTTGGGCGTTGCCTTTTCATGCTGCCGCGAAACGGGAGAATTATCCTCGCCTAAAGCGTACCGCTTTAATTCGAGTCCGTTCTTGCCGAGCAGGCGTTCAAGCATTTCGTCGGAGCAGACGGCGGCGTCGCCTATCGTGCAGATTCCGCAGGAGCGCAGCCTGTCGGTTGTTTTTCTTCCCACAAAAAGCAGATCGGAAATCGGCAGGCGCCATATTTTTTCCCTGAAGTTTTCGCGGGATATTACCGTTATACCGTCAGGCTTTTTCATGTCCGAGCCGAGCTTTGCAAAAACCTTGTTAAAGCTGACTCCTACCGAAACGGTAATTCCGAGTTTTTGCTTTATTTCGCGGCGTATCTTATCGGCAATTTCCTCTCCGCTGCCGAAAAGCAGGCGGCTGCCCGTCACATCAAGCCAGCATTCGTCAATGCCGAACGGCTCTATCATATCGGTATATTCCTCGTAAATTCTGTGCGCCTTTTCGGAATACTCCTTATATTTATCCATCATCGGCGGCAGAATTACAAGCTCGGGACATTTTGCCTTCGCCTCGAAAATTGCCTCCGCGGTTTTAACGCCGCAGCGCTTTGCAGCCTCGTTTTTGGCAAGCACAATGCCGTGCCGCTGCTCCTTGTCCCCGCATACGGCGACCGGCACGGAACGCAGGGTGGGATTGAAAAGCAAAGAAACGGACGCAAAAAAATTATTAAGATCACAGTGAAGAATTACTCTTTCCTCCGTTTTTGCCACCCCGCCTTCCCGGAACATCTGTTCTTATTATAGCTTATTTTCCTTATCCTGTAAAGCGGAAAATTTTTCGAGCGCCATGCAGTGCAGGCGTTCGGTTTGGCGCTGGCTGTAGTTTATTTCAAAGCTTATTTCGTACAGAGTTTTTCCGAGAACATATTTGAGATAGAGTATCTCCGAAAGCAGCCCGCCGTCGGTTTTCTCTATTTTTTCCTCAATGTCGCGTCTTATCGCTTCCGCCTGCGCTATAAGTCTGCGGTATTTATCCGCCTTTTCGGGGCAGAGCGCAATTTGATCCTCAAGTCTTTGAATTTTAATGTGCTGCAGCAAATACAGGGAAAGATATTTCTTTGCCTCTGCTCTCATATCTCTTCTTCCGGTATAATGTAAGCCACAAATTCGCCGTAGCTGTAATTTGTTCCGTGAGATGCATTGTATTCATCGGCGGCTTTAATTATGCGGCTTATCGGGTTTGCTTTCAAAAGCCGCCTGCGAAGGCGCTCTCTTCTCCACATGGCTTCGCCTCTTTCACGGCAGCGGTCGCTGCAGTATTCGTCGCCGTTTATAAGCCTTGCGCCGCAGCAGCGGCAGTGCGTTAGGCTCTTTTCGTGTATGTTTTCGCTTTTGCAAAACGGGCAGCAGCGCCTTTCCTCAAACGGCGGTGCCGAAAGAGAGTGTGCCTCCCTGTAAATTTCAGGCTTTTCAAATTCGCTTCCGCAATCCGAACAAACAATCATAATGTAAAACTTCCTTTCGCTTTTTACTTAAAAGAAAGCTTTCTGCCGCCGTTTTGTAAACACCTTCGGACAAAACAAAATATATTAAGTTTATTTATCCTTTCTTAACAAAAGGCGGTGCGGAATGGCATATAATATATTAAGAGAAGGAAAGGAGCGGTGATATGGACTTCAGATACAGGCTTATGCGCTTTATGTCCGGCAGAAACGGCCCGGATGAGCTTTTTGTGCTTATATTCGCGGTTTCCGTCGTTTTGTCGGTTGTAAATATTTTCGTTCGCTCCTATATATTGCAGGCGGCGGTTTACGCCGTTATGCTGCTCGCGCTCTTTCGTCTTTTTTCCCGCAAGACCGACCGGAGGCGGCAGGAAAACGAAAAGCTTTTAAAGCTGCTTGGTGCGTTTCGCCGCAAGAAGGATTTTAACGAGCAAAAGCGTGCGGATAAGTGCCATGTATATAAAAAATGCCCGTCCTGCAAGGCGGTACTTCGTCTGCCGAAAAGACCGGGAGTTCACAAAACCGTTTGCCCGCGCTGCGGCAGGGAATTCACGGTGAGGGTGCGGAAATGAGAAAAATATCCCTTCGGCGCTTCCTCGCCGTACATACTGCCGCTGCGGCTGTAGTCGCGGCTTATATTTTTCTTCCGTTCGGCTGCCCGATAAAATATTTTCTGCACATCAATTGCCCTGCCTGCGGCAGCACAAGGGCGCTTGTTGCACTTTTAAAAGGGGATACAGCCTCTTATTTTTTCTATAATCCCATAGCTTTGCCGCTGCTGCTGATCGTTCTTTTTGCACTGCACAAGGAGCTTTTCGGTCTCAGCCGCCGCACCGAAGCGCTGATTCTGATACCGAGCGCCGCAGTCGTGATTGTTGTATATATTTTCCGCCTTATATTTATGCAATAATAATTGTTGCAATGTTTCCGCTTATATGGTATACTGATTTCATAATCTAAATTATAAAGGGATAAAGATTATGGATCAGAACAAAGTAGATATGTATATCATGACAAACCAGAAGTATTTTCCGGCAGAGAAAATAATGTATCTTAAGGAAAAGCTTGCCGCAATGGACGAGAATAAGTTCACAATGGTTTCAACCGTTGAGCTTAAAGACCCGACCACAATTCTTTTGGTTTCCATTTTCTTGGGCAGTCTCGGAATCGACCGTTTCATGTTAGGCGATACCGGAATGGGAATACTTAAGCTTCTTACCGGCGGCTGCTGCGGAATACTTACCATTATTGACTGGTTCACGGTTTCTAAAAAGACTAAAGAGCTTAACTTCAATAATATTATGACCATTCTTTAAAAAAATATCGGCCCGCCCTTATAAGGCATCATCATGCCTTATAAGGGCGGGCTTTTTTTACCTTATTTTTCAGGTGTGCTCGGCTAATATGCTTTTAAGCGCCGCGGCAGAGCTTGAATGTGAGCGCGC
>URNB01000036.1 GCA_900549055.1 uncultured Oscillospiraceae bacterium | reverse complement strand
GCACACGCGAAGCCAGCGCCGCGGGGGAAAGCTCGCCTGACGACGCCAATGTACTCATAGTTTGGTGATATAAAAGGCTGAAAGGCAGTCTGTCGGTTTTTGGCGGTTCTACCCACCGTTCCTCTGTGTAAAGCTGAATAAGCGCTATGCCTTGCAAAAGTGACCACGGCACGGTTTCGGGCAGCATTGCCCGCGCCTCGGGCTGCTCCTCACGCATTACAAACCACATTTCGGGCGGTAGCCCCCGCCTGCCTGTGCGCCCCATTCGCTGCAAAAATGACGATACGGTAAAGGGTGCGTCTATCTGAAAGGCGCGCTCCAGCCTGCCTATATCAATGCCCAGCTCCAGCGTAGCCGTGGTTACGGTGGTCATGCATTGCTCGTCGTCCTTCATAACCGATTCAGCGGTTTCGCGGAAGGACGCCGAAAGGTTGCCGTGGTGAATTAAAAATCTGTCCGGTTCTCCCCGTGCCTCGCAATAGCCGCGCAGCGTGGTGGTTACCGCCTCGCACTCTTCGCGGGAATTCACGAAAATAAGGCACTTTTTGCCCCGTGTATGCTCAAAAACATAGGCAAATCCGGGGTCGGAATTTTCGGGGGCGGTGTCGGTCTTCATATCAAGTACCGGCAGCGCCGCCTTTTCGTCTGCGGGGGATTCCTCCACACCCGGTGTTGTGAAAAAATGCTCTAAGGATAACCGCCACTTTGTCTTGCCCTCTTCAACTTTCGGTATGACGGTTTCTCTGCCCGTGCCGGCAGCTAAATATTTGCCCGTGCCTTCAGGGTCGCCGATTGTGGCGGAAAGCCCTATTCTGCGCGGGTTCACCCCCGCCATACGCGAAAGCCGTTCAATAAGGCACAGTGTCTGCCCGCCGCGGTCGCCGCGAAGCAGCGAATGAACCTCGTCAATTACAATAAACCGCAAATCACCGAATAATTTCGGAATATACGCATGCTTGTGCAAAAGCAGCGCTTCAAGTGATTCGGGGGTTATCTGTAAAATTCCCGAGGGGTGCTTTAAAAGCTTTTCCTTGTGCGATTGCGATACATCCCCATGCCAGTGCCAAACGGGAATTTCCGCGTCGGCGCAGAGCTCTGTAAGCCGTGAAAACTGGTCGTTTATAAGCGCCTTTAATGGTCCTATGTATATAGCCCCGACAGAACTCGGCGGGTCTTCGGAAAACAGGGTGAGTATGGGGAAGAACGCCGCCTCTGTTTTGCCTGCCGCGGTGGAGGCGGAAAGCAGAACGTTGCAGTCCGTTCCGAAGATTGCTTCGCCCGCCGCCACCTGCACGCCGCGCAGTGTTTCCCAGCCGTTTCGGTAAATAAAGTCCTGAATAAAGGGCGCGTATCTTTCAAAAACATTCATTTGCTGTTCCTCAAAGCTCGAATTCGGCAAATTCGGCGGCCACCTCGCCCTGCGGCTCGGGCTTTGCAAAGCTGAAGCCATCTGACGACATAAGGGATTTTATGTCAGTTCCCGGGTTTTGGTGAATAATATTTAAAAGCTCAATATAATCGCGTATTACCTCGCGCGGAGTTATGGCGCTGTCCGCTCCTATGCGGGAAAATTCCAGCTTTATAAACTCAATCATATCGTTTTCGGTAACATCAGGCGTGTATTCATAAAGCACGGCGTGTATTTCGGTCAGCTTTTCTATAAGCACAAGCAGTTCTTCATAGGTCAGCGGTGCCAGCTTTATAACGGGAGCGGACATATCGCGAAGCTCACCCTTGCCGAAGCGCCCCTCTGTCAGGCGGGATTTCAGCGCCTCGTAGCTGTAAACGCCGCGCCGCGTATCCTCAATGCACTGCGGCGTGCCGCTCATTATAATGCCCATATACTGCGCCTTGCCCTGCATTGTATCGTTATACATTGTGAGTATTTTTTCGTAGTTGTACTGCCGCGTTATGCTGTTGGGTATCTTATAAATATTAACAAGCTCGTCTATAAGTATCAAAAGCCCCGAATAGCCCGCCTTTTTAAGGAAAAGCGCGAAAAGCTTTATATACTCGTACCAGTCGTCGTCGGTTATAATAATGTTCACTCCAAGCTCCGCTTTTGCCTCGGTTTTGGTGGTGTATTCGCCCCTGAACCATTTAACAACGCGCGCCTTGCTTTCGTCGTCGCCGTTTAAATACGCCTTGTAATAAACGGTTAAAAGCCGCGCAAAATCAAAGCCGTGCACCATCTCGTTAAGTGATGATATTACCTCGCTTATCTTCCTTTCGGTGAGTGCGGGGATGCGGTCATCATCTATTCCGAGGGAGTTTTCATTCATAACCTCGGTTTGCAGTCCGCTTATCCAGCGGTCTAAAATAAGGGTGAGCGCGCCGCCCTCGGGGCGGGTCTTGGTGGACATATTGCGGATAAGCTCCTTATAGGTCGCGAGCCCCTGACCGCGCGTTCCTTGGAGTCTTCGCTCGGGGGACAGATCGGCGTCAGCCACTACCATGTTTTTATCCATAGCGTAGCTGCGCACGGTTTGCAAAAGAAAGCTTTTGCCGCTGCCGTATTTTCCCACAATAAAGCGGAAGGCAGCTCCGCCCTCGCCTATAATTTCGATATCGTTTAAAAAGGCGTCAATCTCGTTTTCTCTGCCGACTGTAATATAAGGCAGCCCTATTCTCGGCACAACGCCGCCTTTAAGCGAATTTATTATTACCGAGGCTATACGCTTGGGTATTTTCATATATTGAACATTCCTTTCAACTCTTCCTTGTAATCCTCAATTATTTCGGGGGTATCACCGTTAAAAAATATTACCGTATCGCCGAAATCGTCAAACAGCCGCTCGTTTATTTCGTCTATTGCCACCGTGAGCATTATTCCGCTGCCCCGCGCCGTCTTTTCGGGGTCGGCACCGCCCAGCAGCGCCTTTAATACCTTTAAATAAGGCTCATCGGCAGTTGCCTCCGCTTTCGCCGGCTCTGATTCGGGTATAATTTGCTCTGTAGGCTCTTCCTCGTCTACTATCAGCTTATCACGGGTAACAGCGGCGGTATCTCGAATGCTTTGCAGCTTTGAAACATCAATTTCGATTTTCGGCGCTGCCGCTTTGCGTTCTTCGGCGAAAGCCGTATCTACCGTTTCTTTTATAATGCGCTCGGTATCGCGTGAAAGCTCGGGAGACTTTATCTGCGGCTTAAACCCGAATTTCAGTCGTAGGGCGCTGTCGATTTCCTTTAAAATCGAACCGACCTTACCCGCTTTATCCTTTTGCGGGTAAAAGCGTTCAATGCTCCATTTATTATCGCGGCATATATAGCGGTATATTCCGTTTATTTCATAAACACAGTCTTTGTGCGGCTCTTTTTCGTAAAACACGGCTTGGTCGAATATAAAGTGCGGCTCATGAAGCTTTTTACCGAAAAGCTTTTCGTAAATATTGCCGTTTTCAAAAGTAGTATAGTATTCAAGCAGCATTCCGAAAGCTTTGTAAACCGCCTCGGCCGTTCTTTTGGGGAATTTTTTATAAAATGCCGCGCCACGTATTTTATAGGACGAAAAATTTTCTATGGCGCCGAGCGCTTCTGCCGGCGTATTCTCCTCATAATTCATAAGGCGCAGCAGCGCGCCGTCGTTTTTTAAAAATTCCGAGTCTCTTAAAAGCCGCGGGTCGAGGTTATAATACGCCGCGAAATCAATAAGCCATTTTGAAACGGTGCTTTGCACCCTTTTATCGTATTCCGAATAGGCAGCGGCGAAATTTTTAAGCTTGAAAAACGCATCCTCGGGGTCGGCTGCGCCTATCAGATTCAAAAGCTCGTAAAGATAAACATAAACAAAGGAAATGCAGGTTTTTTCGATTTTGCATTTTCGCACGGCGGTACGCCACGAAAAATAGCCGCGCAGCTGCAGATTGCTCATTTCGCGGTAGGTAGGGAAGGAACGGAGAAACTGACCGTGATATTCAAAATCATCGGTGAAATTTTCCATAAACTTTGCCTGAAAATAAAATATTTCGGCAGCGGGGGCGAAAATATATTTTCTTTGCAGGGCTAATTTCCGCATTTCGGTGTATTCGGGCGGCGTGTAGCTTTTCATTTTCGAGGCGGTGAATATTAACGGCTGATCGCCGTAGACCTTTTCGCCCGACAGTTTTTTGCTTTCAAGCACCGATCTTATAAGCTCGTCCGTATTCGACATTCCCTCACCCCCGAAAACAGTACCTACATTATACCAAACTTTTGTTCTTTTTTCAACCGCTATTATACTGCGGAGGCTGTCTTTCCTTGATTTTTTCGGAAAATGTGATATACTTAATGCGAAGTATTGAGGGCAGGGGCGCAGGTTGAAGATTGCTATCTTTGCCGGTGATGAGCGGATATACGAAAGGCTGTCGGGCTATATGAGGAAATTGCTCGGCGGCAGCGCAGCGCTGCTGGATATTATATATGCGGATTTTCAAGACCGTAAGGTCACACTTCATTTTAAGAACGGTATCAATCAAACGGTTCGCGCGACCCTTGCGGAAATTGAAGCGCTTTTATACGCCTGACCTTATTTGGTTTCGCACTCAGAGGGTATAATAAATTTTCACGAGGTAAAAAGCCAAAATGACGGCACACCTACCATGAACGGCGGAATATGCCGCTTTTAAGAAGAAAACGGGGTTTGCTGCCGTGTGAATCTTTAAAATATTTGACAAAGCCTGCTCTTTATATTATAATTAATCAGTTAGGCAGGTAAGTAAAGGAAGTAATAATATGGCTAAAATCGAAAATTTAAGAAATGTGGCGATAATTGCGCATGTCGACCACGGTAAAACAACTCTTGTAGACCAGCTTTTAAAGCAGAGCGGAACCTTCCGCGCAAACGAATCGGTTAACGAGCGCGTTATGGACTCAAACGACCTTGAACGCGAACGCGGTATAACAATTCTTTCAAAAAACACGAGCGTTATGTATAACGGTATTAAAATAAATATTGTCGATACCCCGGGACATGCCGATTTCGGCGGCGAGGTTGAGCGCATTCTGCAAATGGTGGACGGCGTTTTGCTGCTTGTAGATGCGTTTGAGGGCTGCATGCCGCAGACCCGCTTTGTGCTTAAAAAGGCGCTGGCGCTCGGAAAAAAGGCGGTTGTTGTAGTCAATAAGATAGACCGCCCCATGGCGCGCCCGCACGAGGTGGTGGATGAGGTTCTGGATTTGTTTATAGAGCTGGGAGCAGATGAGGAGCAGATAGAGTTCCCCGTAATTTTTGCGTCCGGCAGAGACGGCTATGCCACCTATTCACCCGATGTTCCCGGCAAGGATATGAAGCCGCTGTTTGATGAAATAGTAAAGGAAATAGCACCGCCCGAGGGCGACCCCGACGCGCCGCTTCAGATACTGTTTTCAAATATAGAGTATGATGATTATCTCGGCAGAATCGGAGTCGGCAGAGTTATCCGCGGTACGGTGAAGGTTGGGCAGACCGTTGCTCTTTGCCATAAGGACGGCACTACCTCAAATGTTAAAATTGCAAAGCTCTTTATGTATAGGGGATTGAAGCGGGTTGAAGAAGAAAGCGCGTCGGTCGGCGATATAATCCAGGTTGCGGGAATAACCGACCTTGAAATAGGCGAGACCGCCTGCGCTACTGACTGCATTGAGCCGCTGCCCTTTGTTAAAATAGACGAGCCTACCCTTGCTATGAACTTTATGGTTAATAACTCGCCCTTTGCGGGAAAGGACGGTAAGTTTGTAACCTCGCGTAATCTGCGCGACCGCCTATTCAGAGAGGTTATGACCAATGTCAGCCTGCGCGTTGAGGAGACAGACTCGGCGGATACCTTCAAGGTTTCGGGCAGAGGTGAGCTGCATTTATCGATTCTTATTGAAACCATGCGCCGCCAGGGCTATGAGTTTCAGGTGTCGCCCCCTGAGGTCATCTACAAAAAGAGTGATAACGGCGAGCTTTTAGAGCCTATTGAGCTGCTTATGATAGAGGTGCCCGAGGAATACGTCGGCTCTGTAATGGAGCGCCTCGGCACACGCAAGGCTGAAATTAAAAATATGGGCACGCGCGACGGCGGCGTATCTCATCTTGAATTTTTAATACCCGCACGCGGACTTTTGGGCTACCGCTCGCAGTTTTTGACCGATACCAACGGCAACGGAATTATGAACCATGTGTTCGACAGCTATCAGCCATACAAGGGTGATATTGAGCAGCGCTCCACCGGCTCTATTATAGCCCACGAAACGGGCGAGGCTACGGGCTACGGGCTTTTCAACACCCAAAGCCGCGGCAGGCTGTTTATAGGTGCGGGCACTCCCGTGTACGAGGGTATGATAGTGGGCGAAAACCCGAAGAATGAGGATATAGTCTGCAATGTCTGCAAGAAAAAGCAGATGACCAATACCCGCGCCGCCGGTTCAGATGACGCACTGCGCTTGGTTCCGCCGACTCGCCTTTCTCTTGAGCAGTCGCTTGAATTTATAAAGAACGACGAGCTTGTGGAAATAACACCGCACAACATTCGCCTGCGCAAGCGTATTCTTAATAAAGAAGAGCGTATGAAAGCGGAGTCGCGCAGAAAGCAATGATATATATAATACTTGATCTTGAATGGGACAGCGCCTATTCGGTAAAGCACAAGCGTTTTATAAACCAGATTTTGCAGATAGGCGCGGTAAAGCTTAACGAAAGCTTTGATATTACCGATACCTTTGAAGTGACGGTGAAATCTGCTATATCCAAAAGGGTTACGGGGCGCTTTGCGGAGCTTACGGGCATTACCACCGAAAAAATGCTTGCGGGCGTGCCGCTGGATGAGGCGGTTGATCGCTTTAACGAATGGACGGACAAAAACGCCGTCACCATGACCTGGAGCGACTCTGACCTTTACTCGATAAAGGAAAACGAGGAAGCGCTGTTATCGGGCGGCAGAACCTTTAAAATAGGCAAATACCTTGATTTGCAGAAGTTTATTCAGGGCGAGCTGCGGCTGAACGGTTATACAGATAAAAACCAGATATCATTGGCTGCGGCGGCGGAAAAGTTAGGTGTTGAAACAGATAACTTTGATTTGCATACCGCGCGGGACGACAGTCTTGTCTGCTCGGCACTGCTGAAGAAATGCTATGATGAGGAGCGTTTTTCGGCGCTTATACGCAACACTGCCGATCCCGAATTCTATAAGCGATTGAGGTTTAAGCCCTACCCGATATCGGATATTAACAGCGGGCTTATTGATAAATCGGCGCTTGAATTTCATTGTAAGGTGTGCGGGGCTGACTGCAAGAGGCTGTCGGCTTGGCGCTACCGCAACCGCTGGTTTACCGCTAAATTTGAGTGTCAGACATGCAAAAAGCGTTTTTTGGGGCGCGTTGCGTTCAGAAAAACATATGATGATGTTAAGGTGCGGCGGCGCGTTTGCGAAATCAAGCCGAGACAGGAGAAAAAGACCGATGAAATGCAGCCTGTGTCCGAGACGGTGTAACGCCGAACGGACGGAAAACGAAAATTTAAACGGCTTTTGTAAAATGCCCTTGCTGCCGGTGGCGGCAAGGGCTGCTCTGCATTTTTGGGAGGAGCCGTGCATAAGCGGGCAAAACGGCTCGGGAACGGTGTTTTTCACCGGCTGTAATTTGGATTGCGCCTTTTGCCAGAATTATGAGGTCTCGCACCTAAAAAAAGGCAAGCCCATAACCTATGAGCGGCTTGCCGATATTTTCAGGGAGCTCGAGGAAGCGGGCGCGCACAATATAAACCTTGTAAGCCCGAGCCATTATGTAGGCGCGATTATAAGGGCGCTTGATATTTACAAGCCGAAAATCCCCGTGGTTTATAATTCGGGCGGCTATGATACGCCCGAAAATATAAGGGCTCTGAAGGACTATGCGGATATTTTTTTAATGGACTTAAAATATTTAAGCCCCGACCGCGCAAAAAAATATTCCGGGGCGGAAAGCTACCCGGAATATGCGGTTTCGGCTGTAAAACAGGCTTATCTGCAGCAGCCCGAATGTGTTTTTGAAAACGGTATAATGCAAAAGGGCGTTATTGTAAGGCATTTGCTTTTGCCGCTTGGAACGCGGGAGGCAATAGCGGTTTTCGACTGGGTACGGGAGAATACGCCCGGGGTATATTTCAGCATTATGAGCCAGTATACGCCCTGCGGCAGGGCAGAGCAGTACCCCGAAATTAACCGCCGCGTTACAAAAAGGGAGTACGAAAAGGTGCTCACTTATATCTGCAATACCGATTTTCGTAATGTTTATATTCAGGAAAGGAACAGCTCGGATGAAAAATACATCCCGCCGTTTGATTTGGCGGGAGTGTAGAGATTTATTCGGTTAACAGCCTGATTTTAAGAGCTGCCATATCCTGCGAGTTTAATTTGCCGTCACAGTTTAAATCTGACTGATAGGTTTTACTGTCTCCTGCCGAAATGGCTTTTTTAATGCTTATAATATCAAGTACATCAGTCTTATTATCGCAGTTGACATCGCATTTTTCGTTCGGCTTTGCGTTGTAATTAATGCTTCTGAAAATAAGAATACTGCCGTCTATATTGTTAAATTCGGCTTTCGTTCCGTTGTAATATATATTTTGTATTCCGTAGCTTATAAAGGGTTCGATTTCGGTAACACTTTTAGGAATATAAAGCTCGTTTAATGCGTCACAGCTGTAAAGCGAGCTTTTTGCAATTTTTGTTACTCCGTCGGGTATCCTGAAGGATTTATCGCTTCTGCCGCCCGGGTAGGCTATCAGGGTCTTGCCGTCCTTGGTGTAAAGCACGCCGTTTACCGATTTATAATATTGATTGGCATCGGAAACCTCGAAATTCAAGAGCGAATTGCAGTCTTCAAAAACCGATTCACCGATTTCTTTAACTCCCGCGCCAATTGTGATTTTTTCAAAGGAGCAGGAATTAAAGGCATAATCCCCGATTTTTTCAACCGTATCGCCTACCGTATATTCCGTACCGCTTGCGCCGGGCATTATTCTTAAAAGCTGAGTTTGCACCTTGTTATAAAGCTCAAAGCCCTCATAATTATTAGGTATATAATAGCGGTCGTGACCGCCGCTTTGCCCTGTGCCTAACTGAATGTATATTGTCGAAAGCGATGTGCAGCCGTTAACGGAGCTGCTGCTTATGTGCTCTATAGAGCCTATAAGATGCAGTATTTTAACTGTTACGCAGTTTTCAAAGGCACGTTCGTCTATTATATCTACATCGAACGGAATTCTCAATGTTTGGAAGGGCAAATCCAGCTTTCCGCAGCCCGAAAAGGCAGCTTTGCCGATTCTGTTTATTCCGTCCGGGAGATTGCCCTTTGCGCTTCGGTTCTGCTGTGTTGTGATTTTGGCAAGCTTTGCGCAGCCGCTGAACGCGTAATCCGGTATTTCCCCGGCGGATGAGCCGTCCGTCGCGTAAAGGCGGTTCGGAAAAACAATGTCATAAAGCGAGCTGCAATTCTCGAACGCAGCCTTTCCGAAGCTTTTAAGTGTTGACGGATATTTAAGAATGTAAAAATTATAACCCTTACTGTTCGCATATGCCGAATCGCAAACGGTGCGGATATTTTCAAAGCCGTAAAAGGCATAGTCGCCTATATGTGTTATGCCCTCGTTTATTACTACGGTTATAAGATCTCTTCTGTAGGAGTACCACGGCGTTTTGTTATAGCTTTCGGCATCGGGCATTGCAGCAGTGCCGTTCACAGGGGATATTGTAATGGTATCTCCGTCTGTGCTCCATTTAATATCGCCCCATATATTCTCTTCACTTTCATTCGCCGAGGCGGCAAAGGGCAGGCAGCACAGCAGAGTGCCGAGACAAATCAAAAGCAATAACAATCTGTTTATATTATCTTTAATTTTCATTTTAAAGCTCCTTTCCTTATCTTAAATTATACGGTACAGCTTATAATTACAAATAAAAATTTCCGATATGTCAAATGACAAATCGGAAACTATCCTGCTGCTATCGGGCAGCCGGACAGTAACAGGCTTTAATACTGATAATTCGGTATAAAAAAGTTTCCCGGAGCTTTAAGCGGCTCACCTTAAAGTTAAAGGCCGCTTAAAGCTTCGGGAAACGGTGAAATGCGCGAATCTTATATTCGCCTTACGATTACGGGTTATCTGTAATCGTTGCTGTCGTTATTCTTGTTCTGATTATTCTGATTGTTTTTGTTCTGTTCCTTGTTCTGGTTGTTCTTATTTTGGTTCTTGTTTTGGTTATTCTTGTTCTGATTGTTCTCCACAAAAATCACCCCGCTTTCAGCTTTTATTATCTGTCGGCGGGGTGAAATTATACTTATATTCCGAATAATTTTTCGGCATTATTCAGAGAATTTTTCAAAATGCTTTCGCAATCGGTGTTCCGCAGCTCCGCTAATTTTTCGGCAACAAGCAGTATCAGCGCCGAATTATTTATTTTTGAGCGGTACGGCACGGGCGCTAAATACGGTGCGTCGGTTTCAAGCAGAAATCTGTCACTCGGCAGAGCTGCCGCAATTTCGGGCAGCTTTTTTGCGTTTTTAAAGGTTAAAACGCCGCCTATGCCTATATACATACCCAAATTCAAAATTTCTTTTGCCATTTCCGCGCTGCCAGAAAAGCTGTGCACCACACCCTTGGGGCGGTGCTTTTTTAAAAGCTCCAGCGTATCGGCGTGGGCGTCGCGGTCGTGAACTATTACGGGCAGATTTAAGCTGTTTGCCAAGGCAAGCTGCTCTTCAAAAAGCGCCCTTTGCTGCTCTTTGTTATCATCCACCCAGTAATAATCAAGCCCTATTTCGCCTATTGCCACGCATTTTTTGCGGTGTGCAAGGTCTTCGATTTCCGAAACCTCTCCGCCGCCTATATTCTCGGGGTGTATACCCACCGCGGCGTAAAAGAAAGGGTATTTTTCGGCAAGCGCCAGCGCTGCTTTTGAGGACTCGGTATCACATCCGCAGTTTACAACGCCGCAAACACCGTGAGCGGGCAGCGTCTCTAAAAGCTCTGCGCGAATTTCGTCGAATTTTGCGTCGTCATAGTGCGCGTGGCTGTCAAAAATCAGCGGTTCTGTATATGGGTAATTCGGGAAATCGGTCATCTTATTTTGCTGCCTGCGGGTACGTTATCAATAAACAGTACCTTTACATCATTATCGGCGCAATCCGCCGCTAAGATCATTCCGTTTGACTCTACGCCGCAAAGCTTTGCCGGCTTCAGGTTTGCTACAACAATTACCGTGTGACCTATAAGCTCCTCGGGCTTATAATACATGGCAATTCCCGAGGCTACGGTGCGCGATAAGCCGCTGCCGTCGTCAAGGGTCAGCTTTAAAAGCTTTTTTGCCTTGGGAATAGGCTCGCAAGCCGTGATTTTTGCCGCGCGCAGCTCTACCTTTGCAAAGTCTTCAATTCCTATTTGCTCCATAGTCACAACATTTTCGGCTTTTTTCTGCTCCGCTGCCTTTTCCGCCGCTATTTCGGCTAAAACCTTTTCCGCATCTAATCGGGCGAAAAGCGGAGTGGGCGCGCCTACGGAATACTCGTTAACGGCGCCGAAGGCAAGAACGGTGTTGTCGCTATTTAACTGCTCGGCAATCGATTTCGCACTGTCGGGAATAATGGGCGAAAGCATAAGCCCCAAAAGACGAATACATTCAAGCAGATTATAAAGCACATTTTCAAGGTATGCCTTTTTGCTCTCATCCTTTGCAAGCACCCATGGGGCGGTTTCGTCAATATATTTATTGCAGCGCTTTGCAAGGTTCATAACCGCCTCGCACGCATCGGCGTTGCGGTAATTATCCATAAGCTCATAATACTTTTTAACCGTATCGTTCGCGGTATCAATCAGCTCTTTGTCGCAATTCTCGGTATTTTCGCCCCTTGTCACCTTGCCGCCGAAATATTTATTCGTCATAGCAATCGAGCGGTTTACAAGGTTGCCGAGAGTGTTGGCTAAATCGGCATTGTATTTTGTAATAAAGCTTTCGTAGGTTATGGTGCCGTCCTGCGCGAAGGGCATTTCGGAAAGCAGATAATACCTTACCGCGTCAATTCCGAAGCGCTTTGTCATATCGTCGGCGTAAATTGTGTTGCCCTTGGATTTTGACATTTTGTCCTCACCCACAAGCAGCCACGGGTGTCCCAAAACCTGCTTCGGCAGCGGCAGCCCCAGCGCCATTAAAATTATCGGCCAGTAAATTGTGTGGAAGCGCACTATATCCTTGCCTATAACATGCAAATCGGCAGGCCACAGCCTTTCAAACTGCTCTGTGCTGCCGTCGGGGTCGTAGCCGACACCCGTAATATAGTTTGAAAGCGCGTCTATCCAAACATAAATAACATGCTTTTCGTCAAACGGAACGGGTATGCCCCACTTAAAGGAGCTGCGCGAAATGCAAAGGTCGGAAAGCCCGGGCTTTAAAAAGTTGTTTATCATCTCGTTCTTGCGGGATTCGGGCTTTATAAAATCGGGGTTCTGCTCGAAATATTCAAGCAGCTTGTCCTGATATTTTGAAAGCTTTAGGAAATACGCTTCTTCCTTGGAATCTATAACCTCTCTGCCGCAGTCGGGACATTTGCCGTCTATAAGCTGCGAGGCGGTAAAGAATGACTCGCAGGGAACGCAGTATTTACCCTCGTAATGACCCTTGTAAATGTCACCCTGATCGTAAAGCTTTTTGAAAATTTTCTGTATTACCTTTTCGTGATCCTTATCGGTCGTGCGGATAAATTTATCGTAATCGGTGTTAAGGCTGTTCCACACTTCTTTTATCTGCGCGGCAATCTTATCCACATACTCCTGCGGGCTTATGCCCTCTGCCTTGGCGTATTCTTCAATCTTCTGACCGTGCTCGTCAGAGCCGGTCTGTAAAAACACGTCAAAGCCCATCATTTTTTTATAGCGCGCTATCATATCCGCCAGCACTATATCGTAAGCGTTGCCGATATGCGGCTTTCGCGAGGCGTAGGCTATTGCCGTTGTAATGTAAAACTTCTTCTTTTCTGACATTTTTCTTCCTCCTGTATTACGGTTTACCCGTGAGATAAAGTATTACGGATATCGCCGTGCCGATAAGGCAATAAAGCAAGACCGCTCCGCTGCCGATAACAGAGCCCGAGCCGCCGAACGAGGCATAGGCAAACAACACCACGCCCGCTACACAGCTAAGCGCGTAAAATACCGCCAGTAAAAGGCTTGATTTTTTAATTTTAACGGCACTGCTGACTATCGACGCCAATGCTGCGGGGTTGCCCTTGTATGCTGCGGGAGCGGAGCAATGCTCTGTAAATGTGACCGCGTTTTTATACATATGGCAGCCCGCCGTGCTCATGACCTTGACCGAATCATCGTAAAGCCCCATATAGTCGCATATCATTTCCTCAGTCAAATTCGGGTCGGAGCTGTCTATCAGCATGGTGATGCCCATGGCGGATATTTTTCTGAACTCCCGCGCAAGCTCGGGTTTTACGGAATACTGCACCGCAAGCAGGGCGCAGGCCTTATCGTCGGTTGCAACGTAAACTGGAAAATACCCCCTGCGTAAAAGCTTGCGGTCGGTTTCAATACTCGGGACGTCAATTCCGTGCGCCTCCATAAGCGTGCGGTTGCCCACAAACAAAAGCTTGTTGTTTACCCAGCCCGAAATACCCATTTTGTCCTCATATTTGACCGTGTCGGAATCGGGCATTACAAAGTCACCTGCAGTTCCCGCAATCTTTTTGAATATCGGTGCTAACGGGCTTGAAAGACTGTCGGTAAGGGAGGCGGCGCGCATGATTGTGTCGTCAATGCTGTTATCGGATAACAGCTGCATATTGTGGAGCGTTACCGTGCCCGACGGAAACAGATCCTCTGAACTTATGACTATGGCATTAGCCTTTTCAATGTACTCCGCACCCATTTTTCCCGCTATGGCAGCGCCCCTGCGCGCAAGCCTTTTTGAAGCGGAGTAAAGCGGTAGGTCAACAATCAGAAAAAGCACGGGAGCTGCCGCTATGCACTGTATGGCGGCAGCGCTGTAAAAGCCGTAAAGCATGTTATCAAAGTAGGCGGCGCAGGCAAAGCCGAGTATTACCGATAAAAGCAGTGACACTACTGTCATTATCGGCAGTCTTCCGCCGAAATAAACGCGGAACGAGGTATATTTCATATAATCGTCAATATGCGCCGTTTTGCGGGGGGCAGCTGCCAAAACATCGCCATCAATCGAATTTTTTGCCATGGCAAAGGTGACTGCAGGGTCGTTTATAAGCTTCACCGCCCGCTTCGGCTTGTTGCCGGCTATTTGCTTAAAGCCCGTGAGCGTGTGCGATGAGCGGAAAAACACCGATATTGCGCGTACCGAAAGTATAAACGCGCCGAGCAGCAGTATATTAAGCGTAATCTCGTTTTTCAGAGTACCGATAACCGAGTAGATAAGCACCGAAAGGGAGGAGGTGACCGCAAAAATATCCGGCGTTGAGAAACGGCTGAAGGCTCTCGGAATACTTCCGAACATATCAAGGTTTATAAGCATTATTACCGCGAATAAGGCAGTCAGCACCGTCATGCTGACCTTTGTGTTGGCAAGCAGTATTGCCGACATAAACGGCAGCTCCGCAAAGGCGGTAATAAGGGTGAGAATAACCGTTGCGAAGCAGCGCAGAAAGCGGCTGCGCTTTATAAGCGACAGCTTCCGCAGAAAATGCTTTGCTTCGCTTTCGTTCTCAAACTCCTCCCGAGGCTTAAAGTCCTCAAATTCGTTTTGCTCAAGGCGGGTCTCGGGGTCTGTGCCGTCATCGTCACTGTCGGGTAGGCGCGAAAGCTCACCCGTCAGGTCGATAGACCTCGTTTGAGAGCTTACGCTGATTCTGGAGGATGAGTCACTGTCGGATACAGGTGTGAATTTTATGGTCGCCGAGCTTTGAATATCGGGCATTTCGGTTTTTCCCTCGCCGCCTGCCGCGTCAATATCCGATATAATGCGCGGCACATTGGTCTGTATATCCCGGGCGTCGGGCATTTTTTCTTCAAATATCTCGCGTTTGGGGGGCTCGGGCACTTTTTCGGGCGCGGCGGGCTTATTGTGCCCTAAATCGTCAAATTCAATATCGTATTTCTGCGAGAGCCTGTCAAGCGTTTTATGGCTTTCGCTGCTTAAAATATCAGCCACGCTTTCAAGCCTGTAGGCGGGGGTGTCCTTCATTGCGGAGTCATGCCCCTCGTCGTCGATTATAAAGGGCCTGCACTTTTCAAGCAGTGATTTTTCCTTTTTTTCGGGCTCGGGTCTGTTTTCGGCATTTTGACCGTTTGAGGCAGTAAGGTCGAAAAAATCAAAATCAAAAAGTGAATCGGAGCTGCCGTCATGCACCGCTTCGGGTGCGGCGGGCGTTTGAATCGGGGCAGCCTCCGTTTTCGGCGCTTCGGGAACTTTCTGTGCTTCGGGTGTTTTTTGCGGGGCTTTTTCGGGAGTATCCTGCTGTTGGGATGAGAGCATACGCTTTTTCAGCGCTTCAAGCGCGCCGGTAGGCTCGTTATCCGCTTCGGAAGCGGCGTTTTGCGCAAGCACCTCCTCCGGTGTTAAAGCGCTCGGATTATGGTAAGAATTAAACGAATTATTTTCACCGAGGCTTTCATCAATATCGTCAATAAGCGAAAACAGTTCGTCGTTATGCTTCCCCTTATACCTTCTCAATTAAAATCACTTCCTTGGCTGTTTGTCCGCTTTGCGGCTGCGTACTACCTCGTACATAAGTATACCTGCCGCAACTGAGGCATTAAGCGAATTTATTTTGCCGAGCATGGGCAGGCTTAAAATTGCGTCGCACTTTTTGGCGGTAAGCGCGCCGATTCCCTTGCCCTCGTTGCCTATTACCAGGGCACAGGGAGTATCGAAATCGGTTTTTGTGTAGTCATCTCCGTCCATATCGGCGCCGAAAACCCACACGCCGCGTTCTTTCAGCGCGTCAATTGTGTTTGCAATATTCGTGACCCTTGCTACCGGCACATATTCAAGCGCACCGCAGGCAGCCTTTGCCACTGTTGCATTAAGCGAAGCGCTGCGCCGTTCGGGGATTATCACCCCGTGAACGCCGGTTGCCTCGGCGGTTCTGATAATTGCGCCTAGGTTGTGCGGGTCTTCAATCTCATCGCAGATTATTAAAAAGGGCTTTTCGCCGCGTGTTTCCGCCAGTGCGAACATATCGTCCACCGTTGCGTACTCCTGCGACGCAAACATGACCGCCACGCCCTGATGGTTTGCGCCGCCGCAGTAATAATCCAGCTTTTGCGGGCTTATTTCCTTTATGAGTATGCCTTTTGCGCGGCATTTTGCTATTATTGCCGTAACAGAGCCGCCGCCCGTTCCGTGGGCTACGAACAGCCTGTCTATCTCTCTGCCCGAGCGCAGCGCTTCGAGCACAGGGTTTCTGCCGCATATTATGTTGTTATTGCTGTTTTCCATTTGACTTTTCCAATCTGTATATATTCTTACTAATTATATCACATCTCACGGAATAATCAAATAGGAATTTTATAAAGATAACAATCTTAAAAAAATCTTAATGTTTTTACGCCTTTAATCTTAAAAAATACGCAAATTGCAATAGCAAGTTGAAACAAAATTAAAATAGCAGTGACTTTATGGTA
>URNB01000035.1 GCA_900549055.1 uncultured Oscillospiraceae bacterium | reverse complement strand
CTCGATTTTATATAATTGCATTTGCTAATGCAATTATTCAGTAGACATTATTTAATGTCTGTCAACCTTAAGCGCAAAGGGGAGATTCTCCGCCTGCTCCATAAGGATCTTGTTGTTTATGTTGGACTTTGAAAGGTCGCTGTTAATGTTCATCTTGCGGTATTTCTCGGGGGATATTCCCATGATCTTTTTAAAGGCGTTTGAAAAATACGGCTGATCAGAATAATTGAGCAGCTCCGCTATTTCCTTTACCTGCGAATTGGAATTGAGCAGCAGCGAGGCGGCAATTTCGATTCGCTTTTTTGAAAAATACTGATACGGCGTCATGTTAAAGGTCTTTTTGAAAATGTTGATTACCTGCGCCTGCGAAATGCAAAGCTCGTCGGCAATCGCCTTCAGCGAAATATCCTTCTCGTAGATGTTGTCATCAAGCATTTTTTTGATTTTATTCACATTGCTGTTGTAGGTGTTCTTTTGGGTAGAATTATACATTTCCTGAATAATGACATGAAATTGTATCGCCGCCGTAAGCATGATCTCCGCGTTGGATTTCTTTGAATTTGTGATTTCGTACAGATCCTCGAAAAGCTTTTGGCGGTTGAAGCCCTTAAATATTATCGTGTTTTCCAGCCCGTATGCGAAAATAAGGTTTGAAACGAGTATGCCGTCTATATTGAACCATATTTTATCCCATGTCTTATCGGGATAATAACGGTGGTTGCTGCCCTTAAGCAGCAGGTATGCGTCTCCCTTGCCGACCTTGTATTCTCTGCCGTTGCATATAAGCGTGCCGGAGCCCTCGTATATATATTCGAGAATGTAGCAATAGCTCTTCTCACGGTATACCGTATATTCCTCATCACAGTTGGAAATTCCCGAAATTTCAATGTTGAACGGGAACTCGGTTGGGTTAAACGGAAATGAATTTATGCGCTCATTATTCATGCTTCGTCACCTTTGTGTAAAGTCTTGGTTAAATTATATCAAAATTTGAGTAAAATGCAAGCGGCAAATTATCAGCATATTTATATATATGGTATAAAGTGAGCAAGAAACATTTTATTAAACACATTTATTTGTAAATAAATAACAAGTAATTTTAATTTTTCACATCTAATCGTTAATTTATTGCATTGTCAAGCGAATATGTGTATGATATAATAATTTTACAAACAAAATCGGATGTTTGATCGGTTTTTTTGACTATTGTACCTATATATACGCACGTTATAAAAAGTCAAAGCATTTGATTACCCGTCCGATAAACATAAGGCACAACCAAAAAACATAAGTCAGGGGGCAGGATACCATGTATCCAAGAAAAAGGTTTGCAGCACTGTTACTTTGCGCGGTCATGCTTTTCGCTTCTGCAGGCTGTAAGGAAAAAACAAAAACAGATACCGGCTCAAAAAAACCGAGTTCCTCGCAGAATTCGGGCGCTGACTCCGTTTCCTCGGATTCTTCGGATTCGTCCGATCAAAGCTCGGATGTTTCTTCGGACGGCACCTTGAGCACAGACAGCCGCGGCAATCTGTCGGATGACATAACAAGCTCGGATTCCGATAATGGGTATCATACCGACCGTGCCATACCGACCGATTCGGGTAACGGTAATTCCGGCGGCTCTGCTTCCGTAATAAATTACAAGACCGTTTCCTGGAGCGGGCCGGACGGATATGTAATAGTAGTTCCGAAGGGCAATAAGGAGGCGGAGCGCACGGCGCAGACTATCAAGCAGTATTTCGCCAAGAACGCTTCGGTCACTCTTAAAATCGTAACGGACGATACCGCCGCAAAGGATAAGGAAATAATTATAGGCAGCACAAAGCGCTATAAGTATTCCGCAAAGGACGGCGAGTATTTCGCAAAGGTATCCGGCAAAAAGCTCATATTCGGCGGCGGGCATGACGCAACCGTAAGAGCTGCCGTTCAGACCTATACCCGCATCAAATATAAAAAGGGAAGCGCGTACACCTTCTCGGTAAGCTCCGATTTCACGGCGACAAAGCTCGGATACACATATGTATGGGGCGATGAGTTCGAGGGAACAACACTTGATACAAAGCTTTGGAGCAGAGCCACGAAAATGGCGGCAACCGCAGAGCTTATGCTCGATAATACCGAGCTTACCACCCGCGTTGAAAACGGCGTAATGAAAATGTTCGCTTTAAGGTATTGGGATCCGAAGCGCGCGGGAATTGAGTTTGCGGCGCCCTGGTCTGTTACGACCTACGACACCATGAGCTGGAAATACGGCTATATGGAAATGCGCGCGCGAGTTCCGTTTGTACGCGGCGCATGGCCGTCCTTCTGGTCTTCGAGCTACGGCTCTCTGGGACCCGACGGCAAGCAGCGCATATACACCATTGACGATTACTCAATAGAAATTGATATCTTTGAGGTATTCTCAAGCGTTGATACTCTGGCACCGAACATACATAAATGGTACGGCGACGGCGACCACACCATGTGGAACGACGAAAACGAAAAATATACCTTCGATTCCGCAGACCTCAACAACGAATATCACCTCTACGGTTTTGAGTGGACTCCGACCGAGATGTCGATGTATATCGACGGCAAGAAGTACTACACCTATGATATAACAAAGAATTTCGATGATGGGGCTTCGGGCATGAACGGCTTCAATACGCAGCTTCACCTGATACTGAACAACCATTTGTTCACGCAGTCAAGCTCCTTCAAGCCGTATGACGGCTGCGAGATCTATGCGGCGGATCTTCCGGTTGAATATGATGTGGACTGGGTACGCCTTTATCAGAAAAACGACGGCAAGAGCACACTTTACCTCGCAAAATAGTATTTGACCGCGATTTTGTGTCCGGTATAAATAAATTCACGAAAAGGAGTTATAAAAATGAAAAACAGCGAATTTCCAAAACTTAAAAAGACCTTGGCATTTATCCTGACTTTTGCAATGCTCCTATCGGCGGTTATTACAGCCGCAGCAGTTCCCACAACGGCGGCGTCCGGTGTGTGGGACGGCACAATTGCCGACAGCTATGCCGGCGGCGCGGGGACGGAAGCGGATCCCTATTTAATAGAAACTCCGCAGCAGCTTGCGCGAATGGTCGGTTATGATGTTTTGACTAATTATACAGCGGATGTCACAAACGGCTCAACAGGCAAATATTACAAGCTTACGGCGGATATATACCTCAATGATGTTACTGCTTCGGATTGGTACACAAAGAGCGGGCTTAATGAATGGTATACCGGAACGGCGAGCCGTTTCTGCGGCAACCTTGACGGCGGCGGTCATACAATAAGGGGACTTCACTTTGCTTCGGATGCGGGTTATGCGGCATTGTTCCCGATTATAGACAGTTGGGAGGACAACAGATATTTCAAAAATATAAGAATAGCGGATTCCTACATTTGCGGAAGCAGTATGGCTGGCGCTATTGCGGGCAGAGGCTACGGCGGTCAAAGCAAAACATTTTATTTTCAAAATTGCTTTGTAGATGATTCGGTTGTTATAAATGTTGCGAATGTGGGCGGTACCGCTCCATGGTGCGGCGGTTTTGTCGGATTCTCAAGCGCAGGTGCCGAAACAAGATTCAATTTTGAAAATTGCGGCGTTCTTGCGACGAATAAGAGCGGTAATCCGCTGAAATATGGCGTACTCGGACTTAATCTCACATGGAACGCAAGCGTGAGCTGCTCTGTTATAAACAGCTTTGCATATTGTGAAGAATGGCTTGGTATTACCACCTCGGGCGGAATAGCAAACTCATATAAGGTGTCGGACTTGAACAGCATAAAAGGCTCTGCCGCAAAGGAAACAATGCCCGATCTTAATTGGGACAGCGTTTGGCAGATTTCCGCAGACGGCTATCCTACATATGTGATACCTGATGATAATATAGACGGAATTGTAGGCGAGGTTTGGGACGGCAAGGTTGCCACAGGCTATGCCGGCGGCAGCGGTACTGAGACCGATCCTTATATAATAGAAACCGCAAGACAGCTTGCTTACCTTATAAAGCATGATGTTATTGATGCGGTAGGCTCTACTTACGGCAAATATTATAAGCTCGCGGCGGATATTTATCTTAACAATATTCAGGACGCGGATTGGAGAACAAACAACCCGAACGGTTGGTATGAAGTAGCTTCAAATCAGCGCTTCGGCGGAAACTTCAACGGTGATGGCTATACAATTTACGGGCTTTATTACAACGGCACAAAATATGCAGGTTTGTTTCCGTATATTGAAATGTGGTTTAACGATGTTACGATTGAAAATATTGTGGTTTCCGATGCGTATCTCAACACTTCAGCTGATTCTATAGGAACATTTGCCGCAACACTTTACGGCGGAAACGGTCATGAACTTGCGTTTAAAAACTGCTTTGTAGATGATAATGTTTATGTTGCCTCTACAAATACAAGCGCGTCATGCATAGGCGGCATAATCGGATATTTAAAGGATTCGCCGACCGACAAGTACACATTTATCGGCTGTGCTTCACTGGCTGATTTGAGACATGGCGGCGGTGACTGGAAATCATATTCCGGTATCGGAGTTAAGTACGGATCGGCCACCTACAGAATTGAGAACTGCTTTACATTCACGAATCTTGTTATAGACCAGTGGGGCAACAAGGTAGACTCGATCGGCTCTTACTCTTTTGGTGCTCAAGCTGATCTTTTAAATCTTATCGGCGAAAAGGCTCTTGAAACAATGCCTGATTTCGATTGGGAAAACGGCGCGTTTGCTCCCACTCAAAACGGTTATCCGAGGCTGAAAATAGTATCTCAGCGCATGGGCGACGCAAACGGCGACGATGCTGCCGACGCGCAGGATATCGCTCTTCTTAAAAAGCATTTGATAGGTGCTGAAATATCCTATGTTACCGATTTCAACAGTGATAAGGTTACCGATATACGCGACCTTATCGCCCTTAAAAAGACGGTAAGCGAATTCCTCGGTGAGGACAGCCTCGCGCCGGCGGGCTACAGCCTTGTGTGGAATGATGAATTTAAAGGCAGAACGATTGATAATGCCAAATGGCGCACCAATCAGCCGCGAATGACCGCATATGACGGTGTCGGCAACTTTGACGAGGGTACTGTAAGATCGGTAGGCAACGGCAGACTTTTAATGACGGCGTATAAGAACCCCGATACCGCAAACTATAACGGCAAGACATATTTAACAACAAACTCAATAACCACCGAAAACAGAATGAGCTTTAAGTACGGTTATCTTGAGGTAAAGGCAAAGGTTCCGTATAAAGCGGGCTGCTGGCCGTCACTGTGGCTTAGAAGCCCCAACGCAACCCAGACCGATTTAACCGGCAAGGACGGCTATAATATGGAAGTCGATATTATCGAGCCGTTCGGCTATACAGATCAAAACGGAACAACGATACACGAAACCAACAAGTCGAATGACAGTGATCACTGTCAGGCCGCAGTCGGTAATTACAAGTTCAAGAATGCTGAAAATTTAGCAAATGAATATCATATCTACGGTTTCCTTTGGACTGCCGATGAGATGAAATTCTTTATCGACGGCGAATGCTTTGCAGCCTATACTAAAGACACACTTGCAAGAATGGGTTATAAGGGCGATTTCGACGATACCGTTAATATTCTCTTTGACAATCAGCTTATTTCCTCAAGCAGCCCGGTGGCAAACGAAGAAAAGACCAATACAATAGAAAATAACGAGGGAAGTCTTCCGGCAGAGTATTCGGTAGAATATGTTCGCCTTTACCAGAAGCAGGGTGATGTTCTTGTTCTGGAGACCCCCGCAGACGGCCAGTAAAACAAATCAGTATAAATTATGTTCGGCAAGGCAGTGCGCCTTGCCGGATTGAGAATATCCGAATGCAAGGTATTCGGGTATTCTCAATCCTATTAAAAAAGGAGTAGGTATTTCAATGGATAAAAAATCGGTTATACGGTTTGCAAGCCTTATGACGGCTGTTTTAATATCCGCGTCATCACTTCCGCGGCTTTGCGCAACCGTATCGGCAGAACAGGCAACTGATCCCGTAACGGCTGCCGCCGGTGAGGCTTCATTGGTTTCCTATAAAACCTATGCGGCAGATATGGCCGAACGCAAAAACGCCGAAAAAAGCATAACGCTTTCATCGGACGCCGCGCGGGTATACGGCAGCGCCGCCCGAAAGGGCGTAAACGGAAATGACGCGGTTGTGTTTTCAAAGACCGGCTGCGGCGCTGAATGGAAGGTTTCCGTTCCCGAGGACGCGCTTTACAATATAAGACTTTCATATACCGCGGTAGATACCGGCGTTGATTACGCCTTTACCTTAAAGACGGACGGCAGGGTGCCGTTTGAAGAGGCAAAGAGCCTTACCTTCCCACGAGTTTGGCAAAATGCGCAGGAAAGCTTTAAAACCGACAGGGACGGCAACGACCTGACCCCGGAGCAGACCGAAATAAAGGATTATTACGGAGTTTTGGCAAAAAGCAGCACGGGCGAGACGGTTGAGCCGTATGCGATTTATCTGACTGCGGGCGAGCATACCGTAGCTTTGGAAAATCCCGGGCAGGCAGCGGCTGTGGCAGAGCTTATACTTGAAGCTCCCGAGGCTGTATCCGATTATTCCGATTATTCCAAGGGCTTCAAGGAGGATAAAAGCACCTCTGCCGAAACAATAGTAATTGAGGGCGAGAATGCCGTTTTAAAATCCGCTTCAAGCCTTATTCCGAAATCAGACAACTCAAACGCGGGAATGACTCCGAGCAGCCCGAGCCTTACAAAGCTTAATTACATAGGCGGAACCTCCTGGCAGGACGCGGGACAGTTCCTTGTATGGAATTTTGAGGTAAAGGAAAGCGGTTATTACTCTTTAGGGTTCAGGTACCGCCAAAGCGATGTTATAAACGCCGAAAGCTGGCGCTGGCTTAAAATTGACGGCAAAACTCCGTTTTCGGAGGCTAAAGGCATACGCTTCCCGTATTCGGCAAAATGGGAATTTCTGAAATACGGAGGGGAAGACCCCTATTACATTTATTTGGAAAAGGGCAGCCACACACTGTCGCTTGAAGTGACACTCGGCGCAATGGCGGATTATTTCTACCGCCTTTACGGAATAGTGGAGAAGCTCGGCGATAAGTATATAGACATAGTGAAAATAACCGGCGCCACACCCGATGTCAACCTCGATTACGAGCTTTTCACACAGATACCCGATCTAAAGGAGACCTTTACCTACTGCGATAAGGAGCTTTTATCGCTGGTGGCTGATTTGGAGGGCTTTACGGGTAAGCGGAGCAGCCAGTATATTTCTGCGCTTAAGAATATGTCGCGCGTACTTAACAACATGCTTGACAGACCATACACCGCGCATCAGTATGTCAGCGATTATTACTCGAATTACACCTCGTTAAGCTCCTGGCTTTACGATATGAAGAAGATGCCGCTTTGCGTCGATACAATACAGTTAGCTCCCGCAGGACAGGATTTTGTAAACACAAGGACCGGCTTTTTCAAGAAAATGGGCTACAGCTTTAAGCGCCTTATTGTATCGTTTTTTGACGATTACACGGTGAATACCGAAAACGGCGAAAAGGAAAAAGCCTTAAAGCTTTGGGTGAACTGGGGCAGAGATCAGGCAACCTCGCTTGATACGCTTATAAGGGACTCATTCACAGAGCAGACGGGAATCCATGTTGATGTGCAGATAACCAACGCTTCGCTTGTAAACGGTATTTTGTCGGGCAATTTTCCCGATATGGCGCTGCATATGACAAGAACCGAGCCTGTAAACCTCGGAATACGCGGGGCGCTGGCAGACCTTAATCAATTTGACGATTTGGGTGATACGCTGAAAAGATTCCAGCCCGACGCGCAGGTGCCCTATGAATATAACGGAAAGCTGTACGCTCTGCCCGATACGCAGACCTTCTATATGCTTTTCTACAGGACGGACATTCTCGAAAATTTGGGGCTTACCATTCCGAAAAACTGGGACGAGTTCCTTTACACGTCAGCCATTATTCAGCGGAACAATATGAATATATATGTTCCGTATACAATGATAACCTCGTCGCAGACGATAAGCACCGGCATAGGCAGTCTTAATATGTTTGCAACGCTTATGGGGCAAAAGGGGCTTTCGCTTTATAATAAAGAGCTTAACGCCACCTCCCTTACGGGAATCGAGCAAATTTCTGTCTTTGATTTCTGGACGAAGTTCTACACAGATTACGGATACCAGAAGGAGGCGGATTTCTACAACCGCTTCCGCGCGGGCACAATGCCGCTGGGTATATCCACCTATACCACATATTTAACGCTTTACAGCGCAGCTCCCGAAATAAAGGGGCGCTGGTCGATAGCTTCCGTCCCGGGAACAGCCGGCGGGAACGATTCGGTTGCGGGCGGCGGCACGGGCTGCTCCATAATAGAAAAATCCAAAAATAAAAAGGAAGCCTGGGAGTTCCTTAAATGGTGGACTGCCGCCGATACGCAAACCAGGTATTCAAATAATGTTGAATCCCTTATAGGAATGCTCGGCAGACAGGCGACCGCAACCGTGGACGCGCTTGAAAAAATGGCGTGGGACAGCGAGGATCTCGATAAGATACTTACGCAGTGGGCAAAGGTAAAGGAGGTTCCCGAGGTTCCGGGAAGCTACTACCTCGGCCGTGCGCTTGATCAGGCTTACTGGTCGGTGCTTAACGACGGTGTAAACGCAAAGGACGCAATCGTCAAATGGAGCAAGGCCGCCGACAGCGAGATTACACGCAAAATTCAAGAATACAGTGAAGGAGAGTAAAATGATGAAGGCTGCAAAACCCCTAAAGGCACATCGGGATTCCGGCTTTAAAGAGCAGCTGCCTATGATATTGCTGCTTGTGCCGTTCTTTACCTTCTTTTTTGTATTCACGGTATTGCCGATAATTTCATCCATGGTTTTAAGTCTGACCTCATACGATATGCTGTCAGCCCCGAAATTCACGGGAATAGGCAACTATATGCGTATGTTCGTTGAGGATGAGGTCTTTGCGATCGTGCTTAAAAACACCGTTGCGCTTGCAATCGTGGTAGGTCCCGCGGGCTTCCTGCTCGCTTTCCTGCTGGCGTGGCTTGTAAACGAGTTTTCCACAGGAATGCGAACGCTGTTTTCCTTTATGTTCTATGCGCCGTCCCTTGTGGGCAATGCCTACTTCATATGGAAGATTGCCTTCTCGGGCGATAGCTACGGCTATATAAACAGCCTTCTGCTGTCAACCGGTGTTATAACCGAGCCGATAGTATGGCTTAAAAGTCCGCAGTATCTTTTCACAATAATTATTATTGTTCAGCTGTGGCAGAGCATGGGCGTTTCGTTCCTTTCAAATATTTCGGGTCTTCAAAATGTAAACCGCGATTTATATGAGGCAGGCGCGATTGACGGAATAAGAAACCGCTGGCAGGAGCTAAGGTATATAACTCTCCCTTCAATGTCGCATATGCTGCTTTTCAGTGCGGTAATGCAAATTCAAAGCAGCTTTTCAATAAGCGCGGTCGCGGTTGAGCTTGCGGGCTATCCGAGCGTGCAGTACTCGGTAGATACCATTGTTACGCATATGTCGGATATGGCGACGGTGCGGTATGAGCTGGGCTACGCCTCGGCTATAGCGGTGGTTTTGTTTGCAATGATGGCGTTCACAAGACTGATTATCGGAAAAGCCTTGAATACGGTCAGCAGGTAGGTGCTTTTGATGATTAAAAAACTTTATTACAAATTGATACCGTCAAGCCGTAAAAAGTCAATGGCTACGCGCTTTACCCGCTCAACCTTCGGCAATATATGCTGCTTTGTGCTGATAGCCGCCGCCGGGCTTTTCAGTATGCTGCCGCTGATATATGCGGTGGTAACCTCCTTTAAGCCCATAGACGAGCTGCTTATTTTCCCGCCGACGTTTTTTGTGCGCCGACCGACCACGGAAAACTATGTGGCACTTCCTACGCTGCTTTCAAGTCTTTCGGTTCCGCTTTCACGCTATGTGTTCAACAGCCTGTTCATAACGGTTTTCACCTCAATTTTAAATATTGTATTTTCCGCAATGGCGGCGTTTTCGCTTTCAAAGGGAACATACAAGGGCAGGGGAATTATTTTTATGATAATTCAGTTTGCGCTTATGTTCAACGCATACACCCTTTCCGTTCCGCAGTATGTAATATTTTCGGAGCTGCATATAGTAAATACCTACTGGGTATATATTCTGCCGCAGCTTGCGGGAACACTGGGAGTTTTCCTTATAAAGCAGTATATAGAGGGCTATGTGCCCGATGCTCTGCTTGAAGCCGCGAAGATTGACGGCGCGGGGTATCTGCGTATATTCTGGCGGATAATAATGCCGATAATTAAGCCGGCATGGCTTACCGTTACGCTTTTTGCGTTCAGGGATATATGGGCGTCAATTCCGAACGGAACGATTTTTGACGAAAAGCTTAAAACCCTGCCGCAGATAGTAACGCAGGTGACTGCGGGCGGAACAGCCCGAACCGGCAGCGCAATGGCGCTTACCACCATTATGATGATTCCGCCTATTATTATATATCTTATTTCGCAGAGCAATGTTGTTGAGGCGATGAGCAGTGCGGGAATCAAAGAATAAGCAAAGGAGCGAAAACCTATGATTAAAAACGCAGCGCGTTTTCTTTCTGTATTACTGGCGTTCATATGTTTGGCGTCCTCTGCTTTCGGCGTAGCGGCGATTTCGCCCGCCGAACAGATACCCTTTGAAAGCTATACATATTGGGATGATATCGGCGAAGAGCGTAAGGCGGTATACAGCCGCCCGATGTACGAAACCGATATATTGATTGACGCTTTGTCGCTCGGCATAAAGCCGTTTTCCACAATCAACGATGTCTTCACCGACGGCAAAAAGGTTTATATACTTGATAATGCCGCCCGCATAGTGGTACTTAATGCAAATTATGAGCTTTTGGGAGAAATAGGTCACATAAAGGGCGGCGACGGCACTGATTACGATTACACCGGCGCGCAGAGCCTGTATGTTCATTCTGACGGCTCGATATTTATATGCGATACCGATAACGCCCGTGTTTTAAGGGCAAACCCCGACGGCACTCTTAAGGACATTTATGTTGTCCCCGAATCGTCGCTGATACCCGAAAGCTTTGTTTTCAAGCCGCTTAAAACGGTTATGGACTCGCACGGGTACCTTTATGTTTTGAGCGACGGCTCTTATTACGGCGCATTGCTTTATGCCCCCGATAAGACCTTTACCGGCTTTTACGGCGCAAATGATGTAACCTCAAATATCGCCACGGCAATAAAAACCGTTTTCGAGAGAATGTTTACAAACAATGTAAAAAAGAGCTCAAGCGCGAGAAATCTCCCTTATTCGTTTGTGGATATTGTAATTGATAAAAACGATTTTGTTTACACCGCAACGGGTAAGACCTCAACCTATGATAAAAAGGGGCAGATAAAGAAGCTGAACCCCGGTACGGGAAACAACATAATGGATTCGGAGGATACCGATTTCACCGACGACGGCTTTAACACGACCTTTAATAACGGCACGCAGATAGACCAGGATATTGTAGGGCTTGCCGTTAATGATAGCGGCTTTGTTTACTGTGTTGAATCGCAGTTCGGAAGGGTTTATCTTTACGACAGAGCCTGCCGTATGCTCACCGCCTTCGGTGGGGGACTCGGTCAGGGCAGCCAAAAGGGTACCTTTTCCGCGGCTAACGCAATTGCGCTTAACGGAACGGACGTTTTGGTAAGCGATAAGCTGAAAAACACTGTCACGGTATTTAAAATAACCGATTTCGGCAAAAAGGTGCTCGGTCTTATAGATGATACGCTTGACGGCAAGTATACCGAATGCAAGGAGGGCTGGGAAGAGGTAATAAGCCTTGACAGAAACTTCCAGCCGGCATACAGCGGACTTGCAAGAGCATACCTCACAGACGGTGAGTATAAGGAAGCAATGAAGCTTGCGCGCGAGGGCTATGACCGCGAAACCTACAGCCTCGCATTTGAGTTTCATCGCAAGGATTTAATGCGCGAGTATTTTTGGCTGATATTTCTTGTTGTAATAGTTGTTATTGCGGCTGTTGTGTCGCTTATCATTATATCGTCAAAGCGCAAGCTTACGCTTATTAAATCAAAGCAGGTCCGACTGATGCTCAGAACGCTTATTCACCCGGTTCTTACCTTTGATGAGATAAAGGAGAAAAAGCAGGGCTCGCTTATAATCTGCGGTGTTCTGACGGCGCTTTTCTATGTGACGGCGGTCATACAGGTGCTGTGCGGCGGCTTCCTGTTTACACAGTACGACCCCACAAGCTTTAACTCGGTTTGGGTGCTTATAAGAAGCGCGGGACTGGTTGTTTTGTGGATAATAAGCAACTGGATGATTTCAACGCTGATGCAGGGCAAGGGTACGCTTAAGGAAATATGCATTGTGACCTGCTACAGCCTGTCGCCCATAATAATCGAACGCTTTTTAAGGCTTATTCTTACAAATATACTTCTGCCGAGCGAGGCGATGTTCCTAAACGGCTTCGATACGCTGGCAATAGGGTATACACTGCTGCTTTTGATTATAGGACTTATTAAAATTCATGATTTCAGCTTCGGAAAGCTTATAGGTTCAAGCGTTTTGAGCGTTTGCTGGCTTGCGGTTTTGGTTTTCCTGATGATTTTGGTCGGAATGCTGATACAGCAAATCGGGGGCTTCCTGATTACCGTTTTGCTGGAGCTTATTTCATAAACGGGAGGAATTAAGTTTGATCCGCAAAAAATATTTATCATCGGTTTGCGCTGTCGCTCTTACTGCCGCGCTTCTCTGCGGCTGCGGCGGATCCGGGGTTTCTCAAAAAAGACCTTCCTATGATAAGGAAAAGCTTTCGACCGATATTTCCGATGAGCTTATCGCTCAAAACGAAAATTACCGCCTGGAGATAAACCGCACATCGCTCGGCGTTTCGCTTACCGATTTGAAAACGGGCAAGGTTTACGGAACAAATCCCGTAAATTCGGGCGGGGAGCAGTTCGATGAATTCGGAATGCCCATAAAGCGGCATCCGCAGATCGAATCGGTGCTTTTCATAGAATATCTCGATGTTCAAAAGAACACTACCTCAAAGCTGATATCCTACAGCGCCGCCGTTCAGAACGGGCGCACCGTTTTGGAAAAGACCGATAACGGCGTTAAGGTTGAATATTACTTTGACGATGCCGAAATAATGATTCCGATAACCTATTCCTTAAGGGAGAACGGCTTAAAGGTGACGCTTGATCCGAAGGAAATAGAGGAAGGCGGCAATATGCTGATATCGGTTTCGGTAGCCCCCTTCTTCTGCTCGGTTGAAAATACCGAGAAAAACGGATATCTGCTTTATCCATCGGGTTCGGGAGCACTTATTTATCCCAAGGAGGTCTCGCAGCCCGGCGACAGCTACTCCGCCGAGGTCTACGGCGAGGATGCCTCAAAGGAAAAATGGGATAAGACTTCAACCGAAAAATCAATAAGACTGCCGGTCTACGGAGCAAAAAGCGGTGACACCGCAGCTTTTGCGATAATCGAAAAGGGAGCGGACTCCTGCCTGATTGATACAACGGTCGGCTCAACCTCGATAGGCTACTCCGCGGTATACGCTACCTATCAGCTGAGGGGCTACACCGCAAACATAAAGGAGCTTTACAATAACAGATATTACAAGGGGCTTGTTTATTCCGATAATATGACGGACGCTCCGCTTGAAATAGGCTTTTATCCGCTTGCGGGCGAAGACGCCGATTACAGCGGAATGGCAAGACTTTACCGCAGCTGCATTGAAAAAACCGAGGGCAAGGCGGAAAACGCAAAGGCTGCCACCCTTAATATTACCGCAGTCGGCGGAACAATGATTTCAAAATCCTTCCTCGGCGTGCCGTATACAACGCTTTTGCCGACTGCCACGCTTAAGGATGTTACGGCTATGGTAAAGGAATTAGAGGAGAGCGGAGCAGATGTTTCCGCACTGGCGCTCAGCGGCTTCGGCAAAACCGGAATTGATTCGGTGAAGCCCGCAGGCGGTTTCGGAATTGCGGGCAGGCTCGGCTCATCCAAAGACCTTAAATCACTTGAAAAGATCTGTGAGAAAGCCGATACCGACCTGTTTTTAGACTTCGACGCGGTAACATTTTCAAAATCCGGCGGCGGGCTTTCTTCATACTTTGATTCGGCGGTGCGTGCCAACAGAAAGCGCGCAAAGGTATATGATTACAATATAGCCCTTTTAGGCAGGGAAACCGATTCGGCGTATTCCCTCATCGCACGGGATAAGCTGTCATATATCACCGACAAAATAATCAAAAAGGCCGGTAACTTGCCGGGAATAGGTCTTTCATCGCTTTCAAATACCGCTTATTCGGATTATACCGATAAAAGCTCCGGTCTGTATTACGCAAAATCGGGCATGACCGAACAGGTTTCCGAAATCATTGAAAATGTTAAGAAAAGCGGAAATAAATTCATGTCAAGCGAAGCAAACGCTTACGCGGCGGTCAAATCGGATGTTATATTCAACTCACCCGCACGCTCAAACGCGGCGCTGATCTTTGATGACGACATTCCGTTTTACCAAATGGTGTTAAGGGGAAGAACGGCGCTTTCAACCGAAAGTCTGAATCTTGCCACCGACCGCGAGGAGCAATTACTCAAGGCAGTCGAGGGCGGCATGGGGCTTGCCTACACACTGACCGCAAAGTATGATACAAAGCTTATAGACAGCGGCGTGCCGGTATTCTACAACAGCCTTTACAGCGACCTTAAGGACGGAATTGTTTCCGACAGTAAAATGCTTTCGGAGTTTTATGGCAAAATAGGAAATTCCGCGATTAAGAGCCATAAAATACACGGTTCGGGACTCAGAGAAACAGTATACGAAAACGGTGTAACGGTGTTTGTGAACTATTCATCGGGGGAATTGAATTCACCTGCGGGAAGCGTTCGGGCTCACGGCTTCCTCATTTGGGAGGAAAAGGTATGAAAAAGAAAAAATACAGGGGTATTGAACAGCTTAAAAGCCGTTACGGCTGGTTATTTATTTCAACCTGGCTTGTGGGAGTAATTCTTTTCTTCGCAATACCGGTAATACAGTCCGTAATTTATTCCTTTTCACAAATGACGGTAAACGAGGGCGGCATTAAGACCCTGTTTGTCGGAATGAAAAACTATAAATACATAATCGCGGAGCACACCGATTACCTCGGATGGCTTAGAAAGTCGGTCACCAATTTTCTTTATTCGCTGCCTATCATAGTGCTTTTAAGCCTGGTGCTGGCGCTGCTGCTCAATAATAAGTTCAAGGGCAGGCTGTTTTTCAGGGCGCTGTACTTTATGCCCGTAATAATAGCCTCGGGCGTGGTTATAGAGCTGATATCCGGTATGACTACGGGTGGTATGAGCGATTCTTCGGTTTCGGAATCGGTATCAGGCGGAATGTTCAGCGTGCAGGATGTTATGGCGGTGCTGGATCTTCCGAATCAGGTGGCGGAATATGTTCAGAAAATTATAAGCAACATATTTGACCTTATCTGGAACAGCGGCATACAAACGGTGCTGTTCATTGCGGGTCTTCAATCCATTCCGTCAAGTCTTTATGAGGCAAGCCGCGTAGAGGGCGCTACAAAGTGGGAGGAATTTTGGTTTATTACCTTCCCGATGCTTTCAAATGTAACGCTGCTCGTTATGGTATATACAATGGTTGAACTGTTCATAAGCAACCGCAACGTACTAATTTTAAAGGTTTACGATTTAATGCGTGCGGCAGTTTACGATCAGACCTCGGCAATGATGTGGTTCTACTTCCTTATTGTCGGCGGAATAATGGGAATAATCGTGGGAATTTACAGAAAGTGCCTGCAAAACAAGTGGTCTTAAAGGAGGGGAGCTTAATGAAAACGGAAAATATCAAAATGGGCTCTCGCCGCAGCAGGCTCGGAAAATCCTTTTCCCCCGCGGTCACGGCGGTTTTCAGAATGGTGCTCCTCATTTCAATAGGATATGTAATTATATATCCGCTGATTTATATGGTGAGCACATCGCTTGTAAGCCGAAACGGTTTCTTTAACTCCGCGCGGGTATGGATTCCCGAGAAGGTAAGCCCGGCGTTCAACTATAAAACCGCATGGGAGCTGCTTAACTACACAACAAGCCTTATGGCTACCCTGAAATATGAAATTGTGAGCGCGCTCATAGAAGTGGCGGCGTGTGCCGTTACCGCATATGGCTTTGCAAGGTTTAAATTCAAGGGAAAAACAATATTACTCGGCGTTTTGTTCCTCACGATTCTGGTGCCGGATATGCTGGTTATCATCCCGCGAATGGCAAATTATTCAAAGTTTGATGTTTTAGGAATTTTCGGGTTTTTAAACAAGCTTACCGGCGTTGATTTACGCCCCGATCTTCTTGACAGCGCCGCGGCGTTCTACCTGCCCTCGCTGTTCTCGATAGGTCTTCGCAGCGGAATTATTATTTTCATTTACATGCAGTTCTTCAGCAGCTTTCCTAAAGAGCTTGAAGAGGCGGCATGGATAGACGGCGCAGGACCCATAAAGACCTTTTTGAAGATTGCAATTCCGTCTTCCGGGGTTGTTATTACAACGG
>URNB01000034.1 GCA_900549055.1 uncultured Oscillospiraceae bacterium | reverse complement strand
GCTGCCGCCTCGGTCGGTGCTTCTGCTTCGCAGAGGTGTCCGCCGGACACCCGCACCCAAACACCGGGGAGGCATTTTTTGTACAAACCAATGGCTCCCTTGTGTAAAGGGAGCTGGCTCCGAAGGAGACTGAAGGATTGTCAGGGATGAATGTCTTGTTAACAATAGAGATATTATAAATCAGTTCTAAACAACATCACAGAGCTATCTTTCCGTGAGCTTTTTCAAATTCTTCTATCGCATCGCGTATCAAAATTAAAATTTCGCTGTTTGCACTCCTGCCTTCGTAATCTGCAAGAACATGGAGTTTGTTGAGCATTTCCTCGTCAATTCTTATCGATAAACTTTTTACAGCCATAAAACAACCTCATTTTAAAATAAATATGTATTTATTTTATGTGCATTATGTGTTATAATGCGTATTATGAACACAAATTGTGTTTATAATATGTTTAAAAGAAGCGATAAATATGACCGTAACATTTTTCGGGCATCGGAGCACGCCCGACAGTGTGAAGCCACTGCTTAAAAAAGTCTTGCGCGAGCTTATTAATCAAGATGGGGCAAAAATGTTTTATATCGGCAACGAGGGAAGCTTTGATCGGATGGCGTATGATGTCCTGAAAGAGCTGAAAGAGGAGTATCCGTTTATAGATTATAAGGTGGTTTTGGCATATTTGGAGAGGCGGAAAAAGGATATAAAAAAATTCAGCCCATGGGAAACGGTTTTTCCCGATGAGCTGACAAAAACTCCGCCGCGCTTCGCTATAGCAAAGCGCAACCGTATAATGTTAAGGCTTGCCGATACCGCAGTCGTATATGTGGAGGGACCGGGCGGTGCGGCTGATTTCAAGCGGCTTGCCGAGGCTTGCGGTAAGAGAGTTATAAATCTTGCACCGTGATGCGCAAGCTGTGATTATTCCACGTTTTTTAATATTATACCGAAAAGCTCGTCCGCACGGGCGGTATTCTCCGAAAGGTAAAGCCACCCGAAAAGACATTCCAGCCCCGTGGCGATATGATAATCGCCGTTTGAAGCGTTTTTCGGTGTGGACGAGGTATGGAAATTTCTGCCGCGCTTGAAAACGGAAATTTCCTTTTCGGAAAGCTTCGGCTCAATGACCGAATATGCCTTTGCCTGTGCTGCGGCGTTCACCATTGTGACAGAGAGCTTATGCAGCTCGCCCGACGGGCGGTTTACCGCCGCCAAGGCGGTTCTAACATACAGCCCGTACACCGCGTCGCCCACAAAAGCGAGCACGGAGGGGCTTAAAAGATTGGGATTTTCCGTTTTCATCACATCACAAACTCAAACTCAATATCGTAAACGCTTACGGTGTCGCCCTGCTTTATTCCCGCGTTTTCAAGTGCCGAAATAATTCCGCTTGAGCGCAAGACCCGCTCAAAATATTGCAGCGACTCATAGTCGTCGGGGTCGATAGTGTTCATAATTTCCATTATCCACTCGCAGTTTTCAACAAAGTAGACCCCGTCGCAAACGCGTATAGTAAAGTCACGCTTTTTCTTGATTGTAAGGTCCTCAAGCGGCTTCGGCTCGGCTTCGTATTTCTTTATGGGCGGCAGCTTTGCCAGCTCTGCCGCAACATAATTTATAAGCTCGTCCGTACCCTCGGCAATAGCCGCCATTACCGGGAAGAACTTATACCCCTTTTCGGTAAAGTAATCCGATATGCGGCGAACCTCTTCGTCGTCGGTCAAATCGCACTTGTTGCCCACAATTATCTGCGGGCGGGTTTCAAGCTCGCTGCTGAAAACGGCAAGCTCGCGGTTTATTTTATTAAAATCGTCGATCGGATCTCTGCCCTCGCTGCCCGATACATCAATAACATGCAAAAGCAGGCGGCAGCGCTCAACATGGCGCAAAAATTCGTGGCCTAAGCCCACGCCCTCGCCCGCGCCCTCAATAAGCCCGGGAATATCCGCCATAACAAACGAGCTGCCCTCGCCCATACGCACAACGCCCAAAACGGGGGTAAGGGTTGTAAAGTGGTAATTCGCAATTTTCGGCTTTGCTTCGCTTACCACCGAAATGAGTGTGGATTTACCCACATTCGGGAAGCCTATAAGCCCCACGTCAGCCAAAAGTTTTAGCTCCAGCGTTACGTCAAGCTCTTCGCCCGGGTTGCCCTTTTTAGCAAAGCGCGGCACCTGGCGCGTAGGCGTGGCAAAGTGCTGGTTGCCCCAGCCGCCGTTGCCGCCCTTGGCTATTACAACGGGTTCCGAATCGGATATATCGGCAATTATTCTGCCGCTTTCCGCATCCTTAACCAGCGTGCCAACCGGCACGTTTATAATAAGGTCGGGCGCTTTTTTGCCCGAGCAGCGCCCTCCGCCGCCCTTTTCGCCCGATTGCGCCGTGTATTTGCGCTTGTAGCGGAAGTCCGCAAGGGTAGAAAGGTTACTGTCAGCCTTGAAAATAATATTTCCGCCCCTGCCGCCGTCGCCGCCGTCGGGTCCGCCCGCCGCAACATACTTTTCCCTGTGAAAGGAAACCGCGCCGTCGCCGCCGTCGCCCGCTTTTAAATGAATTTTTGCTATATCTACAAACATATTACTTTGTTATTTCCTCTTCCGGCTCTACCTCGGTTTGCAGGTACGCCTCGTAAAGTCCTCTTGCCGTTTCGTAATTTTTCGCCGCAACGTAAATATTATCGGGCACAACTCCCGCGCCCAAAAGCAGCTTTACAGAGCCGCCTGCGCCGTCCTGACGGCATATAAACGGTATGCCGTTTTCCTTTAGTATGTCCTGAAATATTTCCGAAGTTACGGGATTTTTAATTACCGCCGCCAAAACCGGCTCGTTTTCGTCCGGCTCTTCTTCCTTTTTTCTTACCCACTTAAAAAAACTCATTCGATTTCGTTCTCCGCGTCCTCAAAAAACTCTTCGTCAAACTGCTGTTCGGAATTTAAAAATTCATCATAAACAGCGTTTGCGGCATCAAGATCCTGTTCGTCAACATAGATATCCTCTGCCACAAACGAACCGCCGAAGGTTACCTTCATTGTGCCGTCGGCATCGGAATCGCTGCTGTAAAGAATACCTGCCTCTGTGAGCAGATCCTTCAGTATCTCAGCCGACACAACATCGTCAAGCGTTGCCAAAAGCACCGGGGTGTTGATTATTTTCTCCTCTTTTTCCTCTTCTTCGGTAATTTCCGCCGTAAGGTCAGCGCCGCAAACCGGGCAAAGCTCCGCTGCGTCATCGCACTCGGCTTTGCAAACATGACAAACCTTCATAAATCTTCCTTCCTTTCTAAAAAATAAATCCGGGTAGCCGCCGCCGCCCGGATTTGCTTTTTCTTACTGCTCAACAGCGTAAATGCTGACCTGCTTGCGGTCTCTGCCTACGCGCTCGAACTTAACCTTGCCGTCCACCAAAGCGAACAGAGTGTCATCCGATCCGCGGCCTACATTGTTGCCTGCATGGATGTGGGTTCCTCTCTGACGAACGAGGATGTTGCCCGCCAGAACGAACTGCCCGTCCGCGCGCTTAACGCCGAGACGCTTTGACTCACTGTCGCGGCCGTTCTTGGTAGAACCCATACCTTTTTTATGAGCGAATAACTGTATATTAATCTTTAACATCAATCTGCACCTCCGATAATTACGATATTGCTGCCGTATTCCTTCGACAGCTCGCTTAAATGCAGCCGCAGCCCCTTTAAAACCGCTAGGGTCTTGTCGCAGGGGTTTGTAACCTCAAAGCGCATGGAGCCGTCAGATACATCAGCCGCCGCCTTGTCGCCTATTATTTCGGTTACTGTATTAGCCGCCATATACGCCGCGGAGGAAACCGCTGCGCAAACAATTTTACCGAACTCATCATCGCAGTTTTTTGAACTGTGACCCTTGATTTCAAAGCCGCAAAGCCCTTTTTCATCGGCAAAAAACTTAACCTTAGTCATAATCAGCCGATTTCGCCGATCTGTACCTTGGTATAGGGCTGTCTGTGACCCATTTTGCGGGAGCTGCTCTTCTTCGGCTTGTAAGTAAATACGGTTATTTTCTTACCCTTGCCGTTTTTAAGAACGGTGCCCTTAACGAAAGCGTCCTTTACATAAGGCTTACCTACCTTTAAGGTCTTGTTGCAAACGGCAACAACCTTATCAAAGGTAATTTCCTCATCAGCCTCGGCGTTCAGCTTCTCAACGTAGATTACATCGCCGGTCTGAACACGGTACTGCTTTCCGCCTGTTTCGATAATTGCGTACATTTTTTATTACACCTGCCAAATTCCAGTCTCGCTACGGTAGGCGTGCGCAAAGGCGCAGCTTACAAAGCCCACAATATGCGGCTTTATCATTTTATCACAAGCCTTATTGTTTGTCAAGAAAAATTTGGACGATTGGGTTTTCCCGATACACATATTATATTTATAAGCAAAATCCGCGGGAAAGTCCGATTTTAAGAGTATTTTTTTGAGCTTCGGCAATAAAAGACGAAAATAATAAAAAAAATACTTGATTTTTTTGCAAGAATCTGTTATGATAACATTTGCTATGTGATCGGCTGATGCCGGTATGGAATGAGAAGGAGGTGCAGACCATGGCTAAATGTGATATCTGCAGCAAAGAAATAGCTTTCGGGATTAAAGTGTCCCACTCGCACAGGCGTTCAAACAGAACCTGGAAACCGAATGTTAAAAAGGTCAAGGCAATCGTAAACGGCACTCCGCGTCGTATCAATGTTTGCACCCGCTGCCTGCGTTCAGGTAAGGTTACGCGTGCAATCTGATGTTTGAAATGCAAAATGCTCTCGGCGGAAGCTGAGGGCTTTTTTGTTTATTTTAAGGTGATTTTATGATTAAAGCAGTTTTGTTCGATCTTGACGGCACTCTCGCAAATTCAATTGAGGATTTGGCTGACAGCACAAATAAAGCGCTGAAGGCTATGGGCTTTCCGGGGCATACCGTCGGCGAGTATAAATATTTTGTGGGGGACGGAATTCCGAAGCTTATTGAGCGCGCTTTGCCGGAAAACAGGCGCGATAAGGAAACAAAGGACGCCTGCCTTAAGCTTTTTATGGCGGATTACAGGGTGCATTATCACGATAAAACAAATGCATATGACGGAGTACGGGAAATGCTTTCCGAATTGAAAAGGGGCGGGCTTAAACTGGCAGTTATCTCAAATAAGGCGCAGGAAATGGCGGAAAAGGTGGCATCAAATCTTTTCGGCGATATATTCGATCTTGTGGCCGGGAAGCGTGAGGGCTACAAAACAAAGCCCGACCCGGCGCTGACCCTGTTTGTGATGGATTCTCTCGGTGTTTCTCCGTCTGAATGCGCTCTTGCGGGCGATTCGGGCATGGATATGGCGGCGGCGGTAAATGCGGGGGCTCTGCCCATAGGCGTGCTTTGGGGTTTCAGAACGGCAGAGGAGCTGCAAAAAAACGGAGCGGAATATCTGTTTTCATCCCCCGCGGAAATAACCGATTTGATAGGAAAATTAAATGGATAAGAAAATAAGCTATACCTCAACCAAAATTTCATCGTACATAGGTTATTTCGTTCAGGCAATAGTAAATAACTTTCTGCCGATACTTTTTATAGCCCTGCAGGATGTTTACGGTATAGGCTATGAAAAGCTCGGCAGACTGGTCATGTTCAACTTCGTGACGCAGATGATAACAGATATTTTATCCCCTAAAATAATTGCAAAAACAGGCTACCGAAAAGCGGCGATAATGTGCCAGTTTACTGCGGCGGCGGGGCTTGCGGCCGCCGCGTTTCTGCCGAAAATAATGTGGGATCCGTATTGGGGAATTGTAATTGCGATTATAATCTACGCGTTTGCCAGCGGGCTTATGGAGGTTATTTTAAGCCCGATGATTGAAATGCTCCCGACCGATAACAAGAGCGGAAATATGTCGCTTTTGCATTCGTTTTACTGCTGGGGGCAGGCGATAACCACCATCGGTACCACGCTGCTCTTGCATGCGTTCGGTTATAAGGGCTGGTCGTACATTCCGCTTTTATGGGCGGCAATACCATTTTTTAACGCGTTTTCGTTCTTTAAGGTGCCGATAGTCGAGCCGGAGCCGGAAAGAAAAAGCGACAGCTTTAAGACCCTCTTTAAATCCCGCCTTTTCCGCTGCTTTATGCTTATGATGCTCTGCTCTGGCGCCGCTGAAATTGCAATGGCGGAGTGGGCTTCGATGTTTGCGCAAAAGGCGCTCGGAATTTCAAAGGTGATAGGCGACCTTGCGGGCCCCTGCGCTTTTGCGGTGTTTATGGGCCTCGGACGTGTGCTTTACGCCGCTTTTTCCGAAAAGCTTTCCTTTAAAAAGACGGTTATTGCTATGAGCGTGCTTTGTGCCGCCTGCTATTATGCTGCGGCATTTTCAAAAAGCCCTGTACTGGCGCTTTCGGCTTGTGCGATTTGCGGCTTTACAGTCAGCCTTTTCTGGCCGGGAACGCTTTCTGCGGGCAGCAGAGCATTCCCGAAGGGCGACGCGGTCATGTTCAGCGTTTTTGCAATGTGCGGAGATATAGGCTGCTGCATAGGCCCGTGGCTTTTAGGCATTATAGCGGATGCTGCCAACCTGCATGTCGGCTTTGCGGTATCATCTGTTTTCCCGATAATAATGATCATAACCGCTGTGCTTTTCTTCAAGGAAGAAAATAATATATAAGAGGTGTTTATTTTGAAAAGATCGGATTATTTGAGCTGGGACGAATATTTTATGGGTATAGCCATACTGTCGTCTTTGCGCAGCAAGGATCCTTCGACCCAGGTGGGAGCATGTATCGTGAATTCCGAAAAGCGCATTCTTTCAATGGGCTATAACGGAATGCCGCGCTGCTGCAGCGACGATGATTTTCCGTGGGACAAAAACGGCGACCCGCTTAATTCAAAGTATCTTTATGTATGTCACGCCGAGCTGAACGCGATTTTAAACTGCGCCGTAGGCAGCGTTCGCGGCTGTACGGTCTATACTACCCTTTTTCCGTGTAACGAGTGTGCGAAGGCAATTATTCAATCGGGAATAACCGAGGTGGTTTATGCGTCCGATAAGTATTCCGACTCCGACAGCGTGCTTGCCTCAAAGCGGATGTTTGAAACCGCAGGGGTAAAATACCGCCTTTACGCTCCTACCGGTAAAAGCGTAACCCTTTCACTTTAAATATTTGTATATTTTATGACCGTCTCCCGTTACTCGGGACTGACGGTCATTTTTTTGCATAAAAATTACTTTCGGAGTATTTAAGCTCACTTTTCAGGAATAATAAGTAAGCCGAGCAGTGCGAAATCGTATTAAGGCATAACACAGAGGAAACGGGGACGGATATGAAAAGGATTGCCGAAAAAGTAAAGCCTGCCTCAACCGACGATTACAGCGGAGCGCTGCCGTCGGCGGAGCTTGATACGAACATAGCCTTCTTTAAGGAAATATTCAGAAAGGATTCCGTGCTGCGTCTGAAAAGGGTTTCGGGGAGCGGCGCTTATAATTGCCGCTGCGCTCTTTTTTATGTGGACGGAATGGTTAATTCCGAGCTTTTGAACGAATCGGTGGTTAAGCCGTTGCTGCTGGTTCAAAACGAGCGCGCGGATGAAAGCCTTACCGAATATATTGCAAACCGTGTGCTTTTTGCTTCAGAGACAGAGTGCACCGAAAATGTGGCGGATATGCTGCGCGCCGTGCTTTACGGCGACACGCTGCTGCTGATCGACGGCTGCATGACGGCGATAACGGTCAATACCAAAGGCTGGCGCACGAGGGGTATCAGCGAGCCTGCGGACGAGCGCATTCTTCAGGGGCCGCGCGAGGGCTTTGATGAGGCGGCTCTGCTTAATGCGGCAATGATACGGCGGAAGCTTTTGACCCCCGACCTTTGCACCGAAATGGTCAGAATAGGCAGGAGGAGCGATACGATAGTTTTCATTTGTTACCTGGATTCCCTGGCGGACGAAGGCACGGTAAGCGAGCTTAAGCGGCGGCTTTCAAAAATAGATATAGACGGAATACTCGATACGAATTACATTGCCGAGCTTATAAGAGACCGCCCGCATTCGATTTTTAAAACCTCCGGCACGACAGAGCGCCCCGATACAGTGGCGGCACGGCTGCTTGAGGGGAGGATTGCGGTAATAGCCGACGGCACGCCCGTTGTGCTGACGCTGCCTTATTTGTTTTCGGAGAATTTTCAGTCGGATGAGGATTATTATCTTAATTATACGGTAGCCTCGGTGGGGAGACTGCTTCGGTATATCTGCTTTTTCCTGTCGATCAGCATTCCCGCAGCCTTCGTAGCCGCAGTCACATATCATAAGGAGCTGCTGCCGACCTCACTTGCAATTACCGTAACGCAGCTTCGCGGCGGAGTACCGTTTCCCGCGTTCGTCGAATGTATTCTGCTAATCTTCGTGTTTGAAATTTTAAAGGAGACCGGGGTCAGAATGCCGCAAAGTCTCGGACACGCGTTAAGCATTGTCGGCGGACTTGTGGTCGGTCAGGCGGCAGTGGAAGCAAGAATCATAAGCGCGCCCATGCTTATAATAGTGGCGCTTTCGGGAATTTCGGGACTTATGATACCGAGACTCAAAAGCGCGGTATTTTACTGCAGAATAATTTTTGTCTGCCTTGCGGCTCTTTTTGGGCTTTACGGGTATATCGCCGGTTTTACGCTTATGGTTATTCATATTTTGGGGCTTTCATCACTCGGGGTCAGCTCTACGGTGTCACTGGATGTTGCCGAGCGCCGCACTCTGAAGGATACGCTTTGGCGCACCTCCTGGCGGAATATGAGGACACGGCCGCTTTTCTGCCGTAATTCGGTGCGAATGGAGAACGAAAAAAGTGATTAAAAGGCTGTGTCTTACGATTTCATCGTTGATTTTTTTAACCTGCCTTTCCGCCTGCGGCGGCACGGGGGACAGCATTAAAAACGACCGCCGCTTTATGGTGTCGGCTCTCGGTTTTGAAGCCGACGGATTTTTGATAAAGGTGACCGCCGAGCTGATTGTAATTAATTCGGAGAACCCCGAGGTCTCTCCCGAGGCAAGGGTGTTTTCGGCAAAAAGCCGTGATATTGAGGGCGCGCTTGAGGAGATATCCTCCCGTCTTTCAAAGCCTATGCTTCTTGAGCACTGCGGAATTATAGCAATAGGGGAGAGCATGACTGCGGAACGGTTTTCACAGATATGCGATTATTGCTTTTACGAAAACCGCATAACCCTTTCGGCGTATATGATCTCTGCGAAAAGTCCCGAGCTTCTGCTGGGCGGAAAGCCCGAATCCTCTGCGGCAACGGGCTATGATATCATGAATATGATAGAACGGCAGAGCAAATCTGACGGAATAAGCACCGACAGCCGCTTTTTTGAGATTGAATCGGCGCGTGAGAGCGGGAAGAATACTTTTGCTCTGCCTCGTTTCGGAATGACCGAGGACGGCGCCGCAGATGAGGGAATAGCGATTTTTGAAAACGACAGGCTTGTAAGGCTTGTAAGCCGCGAAGCCGCAAATTCAGTCTGTTTTCGATTGCCGGGCAGGAGGTAAGCTATGATAAGAAAAGTCGATTACACCATGCATTCCGCCTGCCTTGCGGCGGTAGTTACAATAGGAGACGCAATCATATATCTGCCGTCGGAATATAGGGGAGAGGCAATGCTGCCGGGATTTTTAATAGCGTCGGCAGCGGCGGTGCTGATATTCCTTGCGTCTCATTTTCTGTGTGTATATTCTTCGGGCGGCGCAATATATAAAAAGGTGCTTTTCACGGTGCTTGCGCTTATCCTTTCCGTTTACGCTCTCCGCAGCGGTGCGCATTGCCTGCTTGTGTTTGCGGGTTTTGCCGATAAAATTCTGCTGCCCGACGGCGGCAAATTTATTGCGGCGTTTATTTTTCTTTTCACCGCTGCGGTGCTTTCCCTGAAAAACAGGATTGTGCTTTTAAAGCTTTCGTTCATTTCTGCGCCTCTTATTGCTGTGTCTGCTGTGCTTTTCCTTTTGCTTACCGCAAAGGATCTTGAAGCGGATAACATAGCTATAGGCTCGTTTTTGCATTTGAATGAGCTTTACGGCGGAGCCGCATATTTTTTCTCGGAAATATCGCTGCCTGCTGCGCTGATTCCGCCGTATTTTGTAATAAATGAAAAAAAGCCCCGCCTGTCGGCGGGACTTGCGGGGCTGTGCGCGGGGCTTGCGGTCACGGCGGCAGCATGCACCGTAAGCGTTTTGCTTTTCGGCGCGCGGATGTCGGCGCGTTTGCCTTTTCCGCTGGCAGGCGCTGTGAGCACCGTGACGGTAGGCCCCCTTTTCACCAGAATGGACTGGATTGTTTACGGAGTTTTCTTTATCTCTGCCGTAATCAAAGCCGCATTTTGCTCGAGGCTGTGCTTCGGGCTGATTAAAGAGCTCAGTCCCCGAAAAAGGACGGGTTCTTTTCGATAATATCAAGCAGGCTGCCCATGCGTTCAAGAGAGGAAACATAGTATTTTCTCATGCCGTCTATATCGCTCATGTCGAAATTCTGCGGTATGCCTGCGAAAATAAGTATTCCCGCTGCCGCAATATTACGGGATATTAAGGCTGTGATGCCTGCAATGACTAATACGATCACAAAAAGAGAGCGGCGCTTCGATAAACTGATATCGCCCGGGCTTTTTTGAAAGCTCTGCGTCGGTAAGCTTTTCTGCCTGATGTACGCTTTTGCTATTCATCCTTTTTTCTCTTCCCAATTTTCCGCCCAGCCTTCTCCCCAATCGTCTGCGGGATTGTAGGGCGCTGTTTTTTTGCCTGCGGCAAACATATTTCCGTTTTCGTCATAGGCAAAGCCGTCGTCCTTTACGGTGTACCCCTCGGGCAGGGCGTAATATTGCACGCCGTCAAAATACCACATATGACCGTCTTGGGAAACAAAGTCCTTTTTGTCGAGGTCGGCGTATTCGTCCGCCTTCCCGTCCTTATAAAATACGCCGCTGAAGCTGCCGTCGGGACTTTGGGTGTCGCCGGCGGTGAAAAAAAGCTCAAGGCTGCGGCCGCCGACATCGAGCCTCGGGTAAGCAAAGCCGTTCAAAAAAAGGTATACGCCCTTACCGTCCTGCTTATCGACCACAGTGCCGCTGCTCATGGCTTCCTTTGAGCAGGCTATATATTGCATGCGGGAGGTATCTATTACCGGTGTTTCCCCTTCGCAGTTCTGCCACATTCCGTTGAGCTTCTCGAGCGGGATGTCCGGTATTTCTCCGCCCGGGGTAAAGCGCGCGCCGTCAAGACTTTCACTGCCGCCGCTGCCCTGCGAACGGAGTGTGAAGCCGCCGTCTGACACTTCAAAATTATACAGAAAATCGCCAAATTCAAGCTGCGGCGCGTTTTCACCGTCCTCTGCGGCGGTGAGCATGCCGCTGCCTATTCTGCCGTACCGGGTGCGGTAGGTATAAGTATTTTCGACCGTGTCGAGTCGCAGAATATTGCCGGATTCGTCAGTCCATACTCCGGACAGCTCTTCCGTTGCCATAAGGCCTTTGCGGTCTTTGCCGCCGTCGGCGTCGCTGCTTCCGCAGCCTGCAAGAGAAATCGTGAGTACGGTTGTTAGCAGCAGGGAAAGCGTTCTGATGTATTTTTTCATAAGCGCTGCCTCACTGTTTCTCCGCCGTGCCCGAATCCGACAGCGCTTCGGAGAAGACGAATGTATCGTTCTTATCGTCCCAAAGCCATGCAAACACCGTAATGTCTCCGCCGATTTCAAAGGTCATGCGGACGTCGCTGTTCCCGTCATCGTTGAGATCCGAAAAATCCGTGCTCCTGTATGCCTTAAACGGATCGTTTACGGTAATCGGATATTCCGCCGAACCGAAAAGCATTTGAGACGGGGAATCATAATAAAAAGCCGCGTCCTTTTTGTGAACGCATATCAGAATATCGGTTTTTACGCCGCCGCGCGTAATACTGCCGTAATCGCTCACGATTCCCGTTGTGCGCCAATCCTGTCCGGCAATATCACCGCCCGAAGTATCCGTCGTCCCTTTTTCGCCGCATGATACAAGTACGCAGCATATTATAACGGATATAAGCGCAATTGTAATTTTTTTCATCGTTGTTCCTCCCTGTGTGTCACGAATGAGCCGATAAGCGTAAAGCTCTGCTTTACACCGGTGGCGTGTTTTTTTGCGTAATTATAACTGATACTACTTATATTTGTTGAATTTTATTACGTCTTGAGTATTCTGTCGGTGTAAATCCGGTTTTTTCCTTAAATATGCGGGAAAAATGATATTGGTTGGTAAATCCGCACTGTGCGGCGACAGCGTTTATTTTCAGAAAACCGTCGGTTAAAAGCTGTTTTGCCTTGTTGATCCGTACTTCTATCAGGTATTGCTTCGGTGAAAGTTTATATTCCTCGGTAAATATTTTTCTGAAATATATTTCGCTTATGCTGCATTCGCGGGCTAAGTCCGAATTTGTGAGCTTGGGGTTGCTGAACTCTTTTTCAATAAGGCTTATTGCCGGGGCAAGTCTGCTTACGGAGGTGTTATCAAGCAATATACGGTGAAGAATACCGTAAAAAATACTCATTATTTCAGCTCTGTTCCCGCTGAAAAGGGACAGAGTCTTCATTTTTTCATAGTCCTTTATATACGCCGCGGGGTTAAGCACCGTAAATGAAAGTATATCGTTGCACGGGAAGTTAAGGCAATCAAAATTTATGACGGGGAAACTCCCGGTTTTATCTCTGTGCAGAGAGTAACTCCTGCCTTTGGGTAAAATAACGGCTTTGTTTTTATCGGATACGACTTTTTTTCCGTCAATTGTATATGTAATCTGCCCGTCAATACAAAAAGAAAGACCAAAATATTTTCTGTCGGTTATTTCGACAGTTTTTCCATGCGGTGACATAACGGTAAACATTTCTTTGATTTCGGTGACTGTAATACTGTTAAGCTCGTTCATACGATAATCTCCGTTTCGTATTTATAACCATTATAAATATTTTTTATAAAAAACGCAACAGAAATATTTATAAAAAGTATCAAAAATATTAAAGTATTATCGTTTTACACATTGAATAGGCAAACTTGCAAAGCTATAATAAAGAAAAAAGGTTTAATGGGGATGCTGATGAATAAGAAAAGCTTTTTTAACAATGATTCTGCCGTTCTTACCTGCATGGTGCAGGGAGATAACTCAGACAGAATAAAGGAGCTTATGAGAAAATCGATTCCGCAGGGTGCCGAGGCATTCGGAATACAGTTTGAGCAGATGAACGGCGAGTACAGAAACGCCGAGGTTTATAAAGAAATTTTTGCCTGTGCGGAGGATAAGCCTACATATGTGACAAATTACCGATATGCAAAAAACGAAGGTAAGAGCGATGAACAGTTAGCCGAGGAATTGCTGGAATTGGCGGACTGCGGCGCGGAGCTCTGCGATATGATGGGCGATTATTTTGATAAGCAGCCGGGTGAAATGACCTATAACGAAACCGCCGTAAAAAAGCAAAGAAATTTGATTGATAAGCTGCATAAACGCGGTGCCGAAGTGCTTATGTCAACCCATATTCAAAAATTCACCCCGGCTGACGAGGTGCTTAAAATCGCGCTTTCACACCAAAGCCGCGGCGCCGATATTTCAAAAATAGTGGTAGGCGCCGAGAATATGCAGCAGCTTGAAAATTTAAGAATTATAAATCTGCTTAAAGAAAAATTATCTATACCGTTCCTTTTTCTTTCGGGTGGAGAATGTAAAATACTAAGGAGAATAGGCGGTGAACTCGGCTGCTGTATGTACCTGTGCGTTTGCGAATATGATAATTTTGCCACACCGCTGCAGCCGCTTTTGAAAAAGGTAAAAGCAATAAGAGATAATATGGACTGATTTGAAGGGGAAAACAATGAAAGCAATACTTATAAATGACGACAGGTCATTAAGATGGGATAATGTGCCCGACTCGATTTTGGGCGAGGACGACTGCCTTATTAAAATTGAGGCGGCGGCGCTCAACCGTGCAGACCTAATGCAGCGCGAGGGAGATTATCCGCCCCCTCCCGGCTGCCCCGACTGGATGGGACTTGAAATAGCCGGTACAATAGTTGAAATAGCCGACGGCGCAAAGGAAAAATCCAACTGGAAAATAGGGGATAAGGTTTGCGCGCTGTTAGGCGGCGGCGGTTACGCCGAATACGCAAACGTTAAGTACGATATGCTTATGCCCGTACCCGAAAACTGCACTATGGTAGAGGCGGCGGCAATGCCCGAGGCGTTCGCCACGGCATATTTAAACCTGTTTATTGAGGGCAAAATTAAGGCAGGGAACACCCTTTTGATGAACGCTGGAGCGAGCGGTCTTGCCAGCGTTATAATACCCATGGCAAAGGCTTTCGGCGTAAGGGTTATAACAACTGTATTAACAGAAGAAATTGCAAATAATATTAAGCACTTAAATGCCGACCGTGTTGTGGTTACTACCAAAGAGGACATTGCCGCGGTGCTTAAAGAAGAGCTTGAAAACGGTCACGGCGTTGACGTTGCAATAGACTGCCTCGGCGGCGAGATAATGGGCAAGTGCATACATTACCTCACCCACGGCGCGCGCTGGATTATGATAGCGGCTCTTGCAGGGCAGAAAACCGAAATAGACCTTAAAAACATATATGTAAGAAACGTAAGAATAGTCGGCAGTACCCTGCGGTCAAGAACTCCCGCCGTCAAAGCGGAAATTCTTGCTGACCTTGTGCGCGATGTGTGGCCTAAAGTATCGGCGGGAGAAGTAAGACCCACCATATACAAGGTAATGCCTATAACCGAAGCAGAGGCGGCACACGACATACTTTACCGCGGCGAAAATGTGGGTAAAGTGGTTTTAACCGTTAATCGGTAAATGTTTATAAGGAGCGGTAAATTATGAATTTCAAGGGTAAAACGGCAATAGCAACCGGCGCCGCGTCCGGTATTGGGCTTTTATTCTCGCAAAACTGGGCGGAGCTTGGCGGCAACATTATAATGTGCGACGTAAATGAAACGGCACTTTCGGAAAAAGCCGAAGAAATTAATCTTAAAGGTAACGGAAAAGCGATAGGCGTTTCTTGTGATGTGCGTGATTACAAGCAGGTATGCGCCGCACGGGATAAGGCCGTAGAGATGTTCGGCAGTATTGATGTAATGTGCAACTTCGCGGGCGGAACGGCTGTGCGTATGCTTAAGGTCGCCCCCGAACTTGAATTTCCCGATATTCCCATTGAGGTTTACGATTGGGGACTTGATGTTAACCTTAAGGGACAGTTTTATTTTGACCACGCCGTTATGAAGCAGATGAGAGAGCAGAAAAGCGGACTTATAGTTAATATCGGCTCCATTACAGGTATGGAGGGCGACGGCAGAGGAGTGGATTACCCGACCGCCAAAAGCGGGGCTATGTTCGGTCTGACAAAGTCGCTGGCGCAATACGGTTCAAAATACGGTGTGCGCTGCGTGTGTGTATCCCCGGGGCCAGTGCTTACAAGGAAGGCTATGGCTGATATGCACACTCTTGTCGGCAGAGCTGCCGAGCCGCAGGAAATAAGGGACCTTATTCTGTTTATAGCATCTGATAAAGGTCAATTTATAAACGGTGAAAACATTATGATAGACGGCGGCAGAAACGCCGCGCCGAGAATATGCTGAAAGACCGTAATTGGGGGCGGATTTTAAGATGAACTTGAACAGTACCGAAAAGTTAATTGATAAAATGATTAAAGAAAAGGACTTCGATTCCTACGCCGTTCTAGTAAGCAAGGATGGGCAGGAAAGGGTGTTTATGTCCGATGCTTTTTAAGCCGGGAACCCATCAGCAATATTCCTGCAACGGAATGATCTTACTCGGTTATATTATTGAAAAAATATACGTTAAAGCCATTGAAGAGGTCTTTAACGAAAAGAACAAAAAGCCGCTCGGGTATACAAGGAGTAAATTCAATTTGGCAGTTTGGGCGAGGGTCGGGGGCTCGGTTGGCTTATAGTTGACGAAAAATATAACCAAACGGGCGTTAACAGCCTCCTTTTGGTCAGGAGGAAGACCGTTATTGTGTCAATGAGGTCTGACAGAATTGTAAAAACCGTTAATGTAAGTGAAAAGACTGTGATATAGCTCGCTCAAGGATTTACGGCTGCGTCTGTCGGGCATAGGCAAAATTGCATACCCAAACCATATTCGGAGCGGGTTGATTACAGCATGATTATTTCTGCGCCGAGCAGCTCTGCTTCGCGCTCTGAATGAGTAACCGCTATAAGGGTTCTTTCCCCGACGCTTTCGGATATGAGGGCTGCGGCTTTTTCGATATTTTCTTTATCAAGCCCCGCAAACGGCTCATCCAATATAAGGCAGCCGTATTTGGCTGAAAGCGCGCGGGCTATTGCGGCGCGGCGGCGCATTCCGCCAGACAGCTCCGACGGGTATTTATCCGCAGCTTCCGCTATTCCCAGCTGCGCCAGCATATAAAGCGCGGTTTCTTTTTCCGCGCCGATAAGGGTTATATTTTCAAGCACGGTTTTAAAGGGCAGCAGCCTGTCCTCCTGAAAAACGGCGGAAAAGCGCACGCCGCCCGTTTCAATGCTGCCGTCCGCAGGCTCTTCAAGTCCCGTTATCAGCCGCAAAAGGGTTGTTTTCCCGCACCCGCTTCCGCCGAAAATGCAGCTTCGCGCGCCGTCGGGAATTTCGAGAGAGAAGCCGCCGAAAATCTGCTTTTCACCGTAGGCAAACGAAAGATCATGTATTTTTATCATTCAAATACCTCCGTGCCAGCCGTTTAATTATAAGTTCAATAAGCAATGACAGCGCCGCCACCACCGCCGTAAGCGCGAAAACGCGCGGCGTTTCAAGATACAGCTTTGCGTCCTGCAGCAGTCTGCCTATGGAATTTACGGGTCGGCAGATGACCTCCGCCGCAACACCCGATTTCCACGCAAAGCCCAGCGCGTTCACCGCCGCGGCCGTAAAGGAAGGCATTATCAGCGGCAGCTTGATCTTAAAAAGAATTTTAAGCGGGGAAAGTCCGAAGACTCTGCCCATTTCGGCATAGCCGTTATCGAGATTACGTATTCCGTTTTCAACATTTGACCATATCATGGGTAAAACCATTAAAAACGATATGAAAACGGACAAATACGCACTTTTTATCCATACGAGCGCTAAAATTATAAAGGAAGCTACGGGAACTGCGCGTATAAGGTGCAGAATGGGCGCGAAAATATCTCTGAAAACGCGAAATCGAGCCGATAATACCGCGCATACCGAGCCGATAATAAGCCCCGAAACATATCCTGCCGTGATTCTTAACATTGTGAGCAGAACGGCGCGCCAAAATTCGGCTGTTTTTCCAAGCTCCGCCAATGTTAAAAAAACCGCGCGCGGGTAAGGAATAAGTAATTCTTTGCCCACGGCGGCAGC
>URNB01000033.1 GCA_900549055.1 uncultured Oscillospiraceae bacterium | reverse complement strand
AGCTCGGTGATTTTATGTATAACGCCGCCCTCTGCGGTTTCAAAGCGATCGTCGAAGTCAGCCTTTGAAAGACCGCTTGAAGATGCGGTCGCGCCGCCGTAAACACTTACGGAATTGCGTATATCGCTGCCGCATACGGTTACGCTTTCCATTTTTTCCGTATAGGCGTCGTTATAATCGCTGACGCGCGAAAGGTTCGGGATATTATCCGAGGCGGTATCCGAATATATGTTTAATTCGTACAGATAAAAGGCATTTTCCTGCGAAGAGGTGAAGCTCTCAAAACGGATATAACGTGCGGATACGCCCGAAAGGTTCATATGCTCTATCATTCCGCCGCCGTTTGTTACCGAAGCCGCCGGTTTCCATGAAGTACCGTCAGACGAGATTTTTACCGAATACGATTCAGGACCCGAGCCTGCCCATTTAAGGAACAGGTCGCCTAATTTTTCTTCTTTTCCGAAATCAAGCGTTATAAAACTCTGCGCACCTGCGGTTATCCGCGCCGATGTATCGGCAAAGCCGTCTATCGCAAGCGATACATTTGAAACGGAATTTGAGCTTATTGCAGCTGATACCGCAAGGTCGCGGTTTTTAGCGCCGCTCGCCGTAACCGTAATTTTACTCCATTCCCCGTTCTTTAAAATAACGACGGTTCTGAGAGAGCCGTCAATATAATATGACGGTTTTGCCGCAGACAATGAAAGCGTATCGCTTTCGGTCAATGCTGCTCCGTCAACCGAAACTCCCGACGCGTTAACGCCGTAAAGCATTATTACCCTGCTGCCGCCCGATACGTCTGTAGAATAAATTTCAAAGCTGTTATCGCTTACAGCCGAAACGGTGTAGGTGGTTTTTGTATTTTTATCCGTGTAGAAATCACTGCTGCGCGTTCCGTTCGGCGCTGTCACAAGAAGAGCTTCCGCCGCAGTTTCATCACTGAACGGGGTTGCAAGAGTAAGTGTTTCCGATGAAACGCTTACGGGGAATGCGCTGCCCGAGCGTATATACAGCGGAGAGCGGTTTAAAGGCGCGTCAACCTCTGCTCGTTTACCGCCGCTTATAACCTCGCCCGTCCACAAATCCACCCAATTGCCGTTAGGAAAATACACATCGGCATAATACGCGCCCTTTTCGGTAACGGGACATACCAGTATATCCTCACAGAAGAGGTATTGTTCCGCAGCACTGAAAAGCGCCTTTTGCCCCGGAAATGCTACCGGCATGGACTGACACATAGGTATTCCGCTTTTATTTGCGTAAACCGAACTGCTGTATATTTTTTTCAAAAAATTTTCTCGCAGCCAATAATAGCTTTTAAACGACTCCTCAGCCGTTTTGCCGTAATACCACGGATCACCGTCCCCCGTGCCGTGCAGCCGCATAAGCGGATTCACAGCACCAAACTGCATCCACCGCATATAAAGCTCGGGATCCTTTCCCGTAGCCAGACCGCCTATATCGGTTCCCCATGTTGAAAAGCCGCAGCTGCTGAAGGTAAGCAGCGCGTTTACTGCCTTGCGAAGACCCGAAAAATTCCCTTGCTGATCGCCGCCGAAATTTGCCGCCCATTTTTGACTGCCGGGTGAGGCACTTCTTGCAAAGAGGGTAAAATCCTCGCCGCAGGTTTTATTAAAAAGCTCATACAATTGCTTGGTATAGAAGTAAGGATAAAAATTATGCAGCTCTCCCCCGCTCATACCGTTGGCGGCAGTGCTGTCGGTAGGTACATACTCACAGTAATCCACCATTAAACCACGTAATCCGTCGGCTATCTTATCCCGCCATACCTCAGAAATTATTTTTGTTGCGTTTTTATGTGTAAAGTCAATTACATCCGAGGTGTGATAATCGGTACCGCTTGCATTTTTAAGTCTGGGCAGCGAATACGAGGTAATATCACGGCTTAATTCGGGAGCAATTTCGGAATAATCGTCAAGCGTTAAAAATGGATTGCACCAACCGAGCATTTTAATATTGTTCGCGTTCAGAAGACTGTAAGCCGCGGGAATATTATCAAGCGTATTTTCGCCGTACATAGCCGCAAGATTATTTATTCCGAGGGCCTTATAGCCCGCAAGCTTTTCTTTTAAAATATTACAGGCGTTATCCTTCCCGCCCGATTCCCAAAGCGAAGACGCCGCGCCGCCCCAATAACGGAACGCCCACTTCGGCTGTAAAGCCGGAGTGCCTGTAAGCGCCGAATAAGCCGAAATATTTTCGGTGGGCGTGCCTGCCCAAAAATACATATCAAAAACGGGACCGTAAAAATGCAGGTCGTATTTATCCGCCTTTGCAGCGCCTATATCCGCCACAGCTTTATATGATGAGTTAAAATAAAGCATATAGCCCTCGGTGCTGTGAAGAATCGGTATGCTCTTGTATGTGCTTTCCTCATCGCTCCAGCAATCGCTGTTCCAAAGTGTGTGAACCGTACCGTTAAGGTAAAGCCCGTCAAACAGCTCGCCCATGCCGTACATCAGTTCATCGTTTTTTATACTTCCCCGCAGTTCCACTTCCTTAAAGGCATTTCCCGATTTTTTAAACCGTATCTGCGAGCCGGTAATTTCATATACAAGTCCGTCGGAATTATATATTTCCATTCTCCACGGCGTTGTATTGCGGTTTATTACAATGCTTATGTCCCTATTATCCGCACCGTAAAACCTCGTGCTGCTCTGCGTGGCCTCGCTTTTGATCTTTTGAAGAGAATCGGGATAAAAATATCCCTCATAATTTTGTGCATAAAATCTGAACCCGCCGGAAACCGGAAACGAAATTTTCAGCCTTTCAAACGAGCTCCTCACGTAGGTAAGCAAAGTCACATCGTTGCTGTTTACCTGAACCGCACGCAGGTCGGACGCGTCATACCAATCGTCCGTTGCGGCGGCATTTACCGAAAATGTGCCGAAAAGCATACCCGAAATAACAGAAACCGCGAAAAAAACGGAAATGATTTTTTTTATTAAAGAATGCTTCATAATATCCTTTTCCTTTATTTATTTTCGGAATAAATTATATTCAAGCTCCCCGAAAAGGTCATACAAATATCCGAACACCTGCGTCCAGATGAGGTAAAGAATGGTAAGGGTAATAACCGCCATTATCATAAAAAATAAAATTAAAATCACGTTTTTAACCGTTTCCGAGAACGTATAATTATGCGTCTGCATAATTTCCGTAAACAGGAGCACGCCAGTCCATACGATTGCCGTAAAGCCGATAAGCGTAATTATAAACTGCTCGTTGAGCGAGAGAATATATGAAGCCGCTATGCCGAACGGCGTAAGCAGAATATACGGTGCAAAGGCATAAGCGGTGGTAATATAAATGTTCTTAAAGCTGCCCTCGCCCTCGCATATTGAGGAAATCATTTTATTCCCGAAAAGCAGAAGCGCCAACGGCACAAAGAATATAAGCGGAATCGAGAAAATCGGGATTGCGCTTATATCCGTTCGGCGAAAAAGGTAACTCGGCAGATACATATCGCAAACGAACACAAAAAATGTAAGCAGATAAACTCCCGTGGCCGAATATACGCTGCCGTATTTGCCCGAGCGCAGATAGTAAAAGGTATCTATCGGGTGGGTCATCATTTTAAGAATTACCGGGCGGCTGCGCCTGCTTTTGGCTTTTGCAAGTATACCCCTTTTCCGCAGCAAACCAAGCAGACTTGTAATTATTGCCGCGGCGGCAATACCGACTAAAATATACGACATATATTTATTCATCCACTCGTTGCGTATCTCCCAAAATGCCTGCGAGTAATATTTTTTATTTTTGCAAATTTTAAAATGTTCCATTGCCTCGGAATATTCTCCCTGATAAAGCAATGCCTTTCCGTAGCCCAAATGCGCAATATCCGAGTTTCCGTTAAGCCTTAGAACCGAAGCCCATATTTCCCCGCTGCTTTCGTAATTTCCCTCGGAAAGCTCATATATGGCGCGGTGGGTCACAGTAGCAAATTCCGTAGGGAAAAAGGTCTGAACCCGTCCGCGCTCGGAATCGAGAACGTAAATAATACCGTTTTCATCCACCGTTATCGCTGCGGCGGAGGTGAAAAGTCCCATTCTGTCCGATGATACCGCGCGCCCGCCGAATGAGAAAAGCAGATTTCCGGCTTTGTCATATTCATATATAAGCCCGGTAGCCGTAAGGGCATAAATATTATCGTATATTCCGTAAGCAACATCGGTAAAATTCCATTCCTCGCTCATAGAAGAACCTGCGGACATTATATTTACGCCGTTCATATTATGCAGCTTTAAATAATTCTGCATTTTTGAAGAATCGGATTTCTGACTATCCGCCTGGGTAACGCTTAAAACCGTGTCCTTATCGGCAAGATCGATGTTTTCTACGGAGCGTGGGAAACGGCTCAACTGCTGATCCTTTTGTTCATCGGAAAGTATCAGCTCCTGAACAGTCTCCAAAAATGTAAGGTCACGCTTATTCGCCGCAAAAAAACCCTGAAATACTCCGTTTCGGTCAAACTGCATAAGTCCCTGGTACGAGCCTTGCCCCACGGCAAATATATTTCCCTGGGAAGTCACTATAACATTTTTGGGCTGATAAACCGTTTGCTCGTTGAAAAGATAGCTGTCGGGTCGGGTGATGCGTCCCAACTCCGCGCCTTCTGCGGAAAAATGAACTATAGCCGGAATATCGGGATCGGCAACATAGAGCGACAGGTCGTCACAAACAAATATACCGGTAGGATTTACAAGGATTCCCTCGCCTATGACCGTCTGTGTCTCGTGAGATAAATCACGCTTTATAACTCTGCCGTTGCCGCTGTCGGCAACATAAAGACAGCCTTTTTTGTAAAATATGTCCTTTGGGTTTGAAAGCCCCTCATTTCTGAAATACACCGAGCCTGAACGATAAGCGTCCTGTGTTCTTATCCAGTTGTCGTCTACGGAAAGCGTATATGTATAGGTTGTGTTTTCAGCGGCAAACACCGTTAAGCCTACGGAGCAGAAAACAGATAAAGAAAGTAAAGTAATAATAATTGCGACAGCTTTTTTCACCATGTTCCGCATAGCTCCTTTATTTGATTCCGGAATGAGACATTGTGTTCATAACCCTTGACTGACAAATAATGAATAAAATAAGATTCGGTAAAAACATTATAAGGCTCGCCGCAGCGGATACCCCCTGCCCGGCAACTCCGCCCGCGCTTGAAAGGTTAGACATATAAAACGTGAAATTTTTAAGCACCTCGTTATTTATAAAGAGATTGGAAGCCTCCGTGGCATTCCATCCGCTTTGAAAGCTCATAATAACTACGGTTGCAATGGCGGGAGACACCAGCGGCACAATAATTTTGCGCAAAATGCAATAATCGTCCGCTCCGTCAATAACCGCAGCCTCTATAAGTGCGTCGGGCAGCTGGTCTATAAACTGCTTGACCAAAAAAATACTCGTGGGCGATACCAAAAGCGGTATAACGTGCGCAAGAAAATTATCCTGCAAACCGGTGTATACAATAATAAAATACCTCGGAATATTAACCGCTATGGAAACAAACATAAGCGCCACGGTATTGATGTTGAAAAGGAAATTACGCAGCCTGAAATGTTTTTTTGAAAAGACATATCCCACGCTCACCGCAATTATAACATTTCCCAGAACCACAAGCAGGGTTGAAAGAATACTGTTAAACAGATACCGCGACGCGGGAACAGATGTATCCGAGGAAAGCGAAAACAGCATTTTGAAATTCTGAAAAGTAGGCTGTTTAACGTAAAACCTCGGCGGATAGGCGAAGAGCTCGTCTATCGGTTTAAATGCATTCATAAAAATAAACAGTATGGGCAGACCCATTATTATGGCTATCGGTATAAGATAGGCGTGAAATTTCAGCTGCCCTACCGAAAACTTTTGCGGGTTTATGCCGTTTCGCTTAATACTGTTACGTTTGCTCTTTGTCCGTTTCACCGTATTCCAGTCCTTTCCTCTTATTCGTCGCTGCTGCCGAAAAGCTTTTGCGCGCCGTTTGACATAAGCTTTATGCCCAAGATCATTATAATCGATACCGCCGCCGCATAGCCCATTTCGTAACGCAAAAATCCGTAGTCCTCTATATGGGTCGCTATAAGCTGACCCGCATAGTTAGGCGTGGGGTTTGAACCCGAAAGAGCAGTTCCTACCCCGCTTGAAGAAAATGTGTTTACTATCGCCATTATCGCTCCGAAAAGCATTTGCGGCTTTGAGGACGGTATGGTTATGTAAATAATCTCCTGAAAACGGTTTTTTATGCCGTCTATATACCCTGCCTCGTAAAGCTCGGTGTTAACGTTTAAAATGCCGGAAAGTATTGCAAGAAATCCTACGCCCATGCTGCTCCATAAAGCCACAAGTATCATAATAGGCAATAAATACTTGTCGGATTGCAGCCACGCTATCGGCTGCTCGATAATATTCAGCTTTGTCAAAGCATAATTCAGATACCCGCTTTTGTCTCCGTTGAATATTACTCCCCATACTGTAGTCAGCAATACGCCGCCCGTCATTGACGGGGAATAAATAATTACCGTAAGTATCGTTCGTACCCGCTTTGTTACCTGTGCTAAGGACCATGCCAGAAAAAAGCCGAGAATATAACCGCCTATGCCCACAAACAACGAATATACAATGGTGTTCGGCAAAACCTTTTGCATGAATATCTGGTCGTTTGTAAACAGCTGCATATAGTTTTTAAGCCCTATCCACTTGGGAAATTCAATGGTATTGAACTGTGTGAACGAAAGGAATACAGATGCCGCAACCGGTAAAACGATAAACAGAATAAATAAGATTACATAGGGGAACGTAAGTATAAAAACGGAATGTTTATTTAAAAGCTTTTTCATTTGCATTGCCCTCTTTATTTATTCGCATACAGTATTTTATCGGAATTTGTGGTGTAATCCTTTATCTTTGTCCCGCGTTCGTCACAGTAGCCGAATTCCAGCAGCTTACGCAGAATTTCGCGGTCTGACGATACCACCGCATTATCCACCGCGTCGGAAAATTCCATACCGTTTACAACTATGTTCGTCCAAATATTGCTTATATCGCGCTCTATCATATAATTGGCGGGATGATACATAACCTCTTTCTGCCATTCCCACTGCTTAAGGATCACTTTCTTGTGGTTTTCTGGGAGCGGCAGCTCCGCAAACGCCTTTAAATTGGCGGTAGACCAGAAATATTCGGGTCCGTAAGTACCTGTCAGCAGCTGTGCATATTCCGACTGAATATCATCGGAAAGCCACCATTTAAGGAATTTCCACGCCATATCGCTTTTCTTAGTGCTTTTAAATATCATACAGGCGGTGCTGTCAGCCGATTGCCAACGCACCGTTTCACCGTTTTTATCAGTCCCGGGAGTAAGCGCAATGTCCCACAGCCCGGATAACTCGGGAGCTGCGTAGGTAAGCTGCAAATATAGTCCCATATCGCCTATCGCAATAGGAATTTCGCCGTATCTGAAGCTGTTATAAAGGCTCGGAACAGATTGCTGCATACCATAAACCGTGTAAAGCTCCGTCATTTCGTGAAAAGCTTTTTTGCATTCCGCACTCCTGTAATCAACCGAAAATCCGTCATCCGAAAGTATTTTCGCTCCGTTTTGGAAAATAAACGGCGTCGTTACTGGAAAAGATTTATAGCCTGCCGCGCCCGACAGCGGAATATAAAAATTCATCTGATGCCGCAGCAGGGTAGGCATTAGGTATTTAACATCCTCCCATGTATCGGGAACACCTATTCCGAGAGACTCAAAAATATCCTTTCTGTAAAAAAGCACATTAAAATTCTGCGTTTCAATTACGCCGTAGACGCCGTCATTATAGCATACAGGGGTCAAAGCCTCAGGATTGTAGCAGGATGTATAAAAGGAAAGAAAATCTTCGTATTCCAAAAGGTTTTTCGCCGAATTTCTGATAGCAAAGTTAAAGGGTGTTGAGTAGCCCACTCCCATTGCAATATCGGGATTTGTACCCGACGCGTTTGCAAGTATAAGCTTTTGCTCGCTCGGCATTATGGAAAGCCTTATGTTCGTTCTGTTTTCCTTATTAAAGGTATCGTCCAGCAAGCTCTGCATGGTTTCCGTGTACTGAACCGAGCGGTTTACCCAAACCTCAAGCTCGCCGTCGGGCTCGGCGGAATATGTGTTGTAGTCCTTTGCGAAAGTTCCGAAAAATTCGGATATACTCTCAAAAAGCACCGTAAAAAAGCCCGCTTTGCCCGACGGGAGCGTTTTTCCCGAATTAAAATAAATTCTGTCAATACTGAGCGGCGAGGAAATAAGCTGCGAAAGCACATCGCCCAAAAATTTGGTCACCGAATTATCGCCTACATTTAAAAGCTCAAGCTTATTAGGCAAAACACGGGGCTTTGCAAGTAGCTTTTTAAGCAATGAAGAGGCATATTCAAGCGAATCGGCAAAAGTTGCGTCAGAGCCTGACAAATCGCAAAGCTTTTTGTAAACAGAATCTATTCTTTCCGAAGCTGCTTTAAGCCGCGGAATTGCTTCCGGCATTACAACGTCCATATCCCATGTGCGGTTGGCGTCAACCGAGCCCGCCGAAAGCTTTTTCAGATCCATTCCTACAGAATTGATTTCACTCATTACCGATATTATTTCATCATAAATTTCCCTGAAACCGCCTAATGTGACCTGCATTGAAATTGTATGTGAACCCTCTTCAAGATAAATTTCAAACGGTTTACCGTCTTTACCGCAGAGGGTATAATTTTCGTATTCATTTGTTCCCGTCACGGGAAATGTAACCGATTCAAACTCGGCAAACGGCGTTATGCCGTCAATTTCGATTTTTCTGAATATCGGTTTACCGGCATTGCTTGACTGGGAACAGCGGAACGCAAGCTCGTAAGGCCCGCTCTTTTCCACCGAAAAATTCCAAAGCACCTTTTGCCCCGCCGACGACCAAGAGCCGCCGTCAAGTAACGCCACGCATTTTTTACCGCTTTTGTGCGGTGTAACGGCGGCGTTTTTTGAAAGGCCGCTCCTGATATAGGATTCCGATTTAAGCGTATGGTTTTCGCCCTCAACCGTTAAAAGATTGTTTACTCCCTGTTTTTCGGAAATACTTTTCTTGTATTCCTCATATGTATCCGTATCGCGCGGCTTTATAAAGCTTATCCCTTTAATTTCAATTTCACCTGACAGAGCTTTAAGCACAAAGCTGTTGTTTCCGCTCTCAAGTTTTACTGTTAACCTATCTGCACCTATATCGCCCGAATCAATTAAAAAATCGCTTATGTATTCCGAAACGCATATCTGGCGCGGGACGATTTCATTGCCGTTCATATCCTGCTCGTAGGTTTTCGTCTCGTCACTCCAGAGAACAGGCAGACCTACCGTTAACGTCTTGTTATTAAACGAAAGCTCGTATTGCGGTTCTCTGTTCTCTTTTCCGCTTATGCGGTAATTTACCAAAATATTATATTCTCCGCTTTTAAAAGCTTCAGCGGAAAAAGCGACCGTCCCGCCCTCTGCCGCCGTAAAAGGCAGCGTGACGGTACGGCTGCCGTTCACTTCCGTTATTGCAGCCGAAATATCTCCCGAATTTTCATTCAAAGCGGTCGCGTTCCACCCCTTAAGAGAAGCAGCGGTATAAGACGCTTTGCCTGCCGATTCAACCGTTTTCTGCACTGCCGCCGAAAAGGGCGCGCTGAATGTTGAGGTAAATAAAGCTATTACCGTTATTGCAGTACAGAGCTTGATTTTTTTCATCATAATAATCACCATAGCATTTAGAATTAAAGATATAAAATCAAAAGGTTATAATCGGCAGACAGACATTTTTAATGCGTTAAGCCCTTATCCCTTAAATTCGGACTGAACCTTTTTAAGCTTAGTCTCAAAATCGGACCATTTCTTTGTTATTTCCGAATTTGTCTTAGCCTGAAGAGACGGAATTATCGAATCCACATCGGCATTGTCCTTGCCCTCCATAGCAGCACTGATAATCTTTATTATATCTTCCCAGCCGGGAACTATTTTAAGCAGATCCGAACGGTAGCCGTTTCCTGTATTTTCAAAGAAGTAGATATCAACATCCGTAACGCCCGGCAAGGACTTGAATTTTTCGGCAACTTCCTTGTTGTTTACCGTGGGATAGAAAATACGGCTGTTAAGCGCGTATTTGCCCTTATTTTTGGCGTCATACATACTAAGCCTTGCAAGATTGCCCTCGGTGCTGTATGTCATATAGCGCAAAACCTGGAATGCCGCGTTGGGATTTTTAAGGTTGTTGGCGCTTGTTGTCATAAAGCAATGGTCAATATGAACCGGTATACGCCCCTTTATCGCCTGCGGATAGGGATAAAGCTTCCAGTTAAACTTGCAAATAGACTTTAAGTTATCTACCGCCCATGTTCCCTGCTCAAAATGTACAAGGGTTCTGCCGAGTTTGAACGCCATATCAACAACGCCGGTGTTTCCGTTTCCGAATTTGCTTACATAGTCGTTTATGTTCGGAAAACGCAGGCTGTATGCCTCAAGCCCTGCAGTTTTTTTGAGATTTTGATTTAATTTGAGCGCCGCACCGTAGCTTGAAGCCATTTCAAATTTTTTGGTCTTGACATTATACCCGTAAGGACCGCCGTCGGCAGTAAAGCTGCCTGCCGTTTCCGCAGGAACCGCACCGAGATATTCGCAGCCCGAGAATTTATCGGTAGTTCCCGTTTTGAGGACATTTTCAAGCTCCTTCATATTCCACGAAAGGCTCGGTATATCCATATTCAACTCGTCAAATGCGTCCAAATTCAGAACCACGCCGCTGTAATGCGCCTGATGCGGCAAAGCGTAAAGCTTGCCTAAATACGTATAGTTAGCAATCAGAGATGACGGTATATTACTAAACGCCTTATCGTTTTTAACAAACTTATCAAGCGGATAGACCCACCCCTGAACCAAATAGTTCGGAAGTCTTCCCGCATCGTCAAAAACAACGTCCGGCATATTTCCCGCCATAGCACGGGACGCCAAATAATGGTTTGTTTCATCTGCGTCGGCGCCGTGCTTGGGTCTGTAATCAAGCACAAGGTCAATATTCGGATAAACCGCGCTGAACGCGTCAAGCATTGCCTCGTAATCGCACGGGCGGTAGGATGATACCGCAACCTTGACCGTACCCGAAGCCTTATAATCAGCGTCGGGATCGGTTCCCGCACCCTCTACGGTCAATTTGTTTTTACTCGGTGTGAATTTCTTTTCGGGCTTGCTGCCGGTATCCTTGCTTGAAGCGGTACTGCCCTTGCCGTCGGTCTTGCCGCCGGACGCGGTGCTTTCGCCGTCAACCTCTTCGGTTATCCAGTATTCGCTTGCGTAGTCGCTGCCGTTTCCCGCTATCTTTACGGTTCTGCGGCATCCGACAGCCGAAAGCATAATGCCGGAAATCAAGGCGAATGATAAAATTTTTATAGCTGCTGTTTTCATTTGGTTACCTCTCTTTTCTTTTTTTGAAAATCTTGAAATACCCCACTGCGGCAAGATAAGCCATGCTTACCGTTAAGGTGAAAATTGAGATCAGGCGGTATTTCCCGTTATCGCCCGTTTTCGGATAATTTGCGCCGTTTTCGTTTGAATACGTATACGTGTCCTCTGCGTCCGCCTCTTTTAAGACCGAGTGCAGAGCGGGGTAATTATCGGGAGAAAATCCCTCGGTGTTATATTCCTCCGTATCGGGCAGAGCGGTTATTGAAAGATTATCGAAATACGCCGCGTTCATATTCGTGGTTATACTGATATACCCGCCGCCCCTGTATTCATCGGGAATAATGGTTTTCAATACCGGCTCGCGGCCATCCACCGACATTTCGGCTATGCCGTCCTTAACCGTCAGCTTCATTGTATGTCGTCCCGTATATTCAAAATTTTCATACGGCGTGGTATGCCCCGCAGATACATCGTTGCCCCAGAAAAGCGGGCGTCCCTCCTGTTCAAGGTAAGCGAGTATTCCGCTGCCAACGTCAAGCGGGTATGCGGCGGGATCGTCAATACCGAAGCCTATCATTGCCCAGTAATAGGTGTTTGGGGCGCGCTGAAAATCAATCGTGAGCTCGAAATTTTCGTATTTGCGGCCCTTGTAAACAAGCGAGGACATTTCCGTTTTTGCCTTTTCCCAGCTCCATTCGCCGCTTGATTTTACCGAAAATTTATTGTCTATTCTGTGCAGTCGCCCGTTCGCTATCTCCCACGTTTTCATAGGATCGCTCTTTTTAAGCGCGTCTGAAAATATACTTGAATAATAGCATTCGAAGTTTTCGGTTATCTCGCTTTTTCCGTTAAAATCAAACTTAACGGTGTTTTCGTCTACCAAATCCTTATCCCCGGTAACGTTTATAACTCCCTTAAGGGTCACGCCGTTACCGTAAAGCTTAATATGATTTTCAAGAAGCGAATCCGAAAGTATGCCGGTCACGGTATATTTTCCGCGTTTATAGCGGTTGTAGCCGTCAAAATCCCACTCTATCGGGGCTGTGTAAATCACTCCGTCGGCAGCCTTTACCCTGACCGTTTTCGGTAAACCGCTTATTTCCGATGTATCCGTTCCGACACCGGTGTTTATTTCCGGGCTTTCGGAGATTATTTTTTCTGCTGTAACTTTGGTTACGTCGTTATTGTTGAGCGGACGTATTTTCAAATTTTTAAAGCAGCAGATATTAGCCTTGCCCACAAGAGCTATGTATCCGTCCATATCTGTATCGCCGAGCTCGCAGCTGATAGGCGCGGGCAGCGACTCTCCGTCAGCGCCCGTAACCGACATTGTTACGGTATTGTATTCCACGGTAAGTTTCAGGGTATGAACTCCCGTGCGGTTGTAGCCCGCCGCAGGTTCTTTTCCCACTATGTTTGTATATTTGCCATTGATTTGTCCCAAAAACATCGGCGTTCCCTCAGCCACGGGGAAAACAGCCAGTCCGCCGCCGCTCTTGGTAATATATTCGGCGGGATTTTTAATTCCGAATACCACCATCGGGTAATTATATTCGCCCACCTCATCGCGCTGAATATCTACCGTCAGCTCAAAGTTATGGTATTTCCTTTTTGCAAAAAGCAGGGATGAGAGATATTTTTCGCCCCATTTCATATCGCCGACCGTTTCCTTAGTACGTGCAATTCCCTTTTCGGAAATTTCCCAAAACGGCGAATATGAATTTTGAATTTCAAGTCCTCTTTCCGCATCATCGGCATAGTAGCAGTCAAACCCCGCCGTATCGTCGCTTGATGTAAGCGGCAGGCTTATCTCGTCGTCCTTGCCGTAAACCGTAATCCGCACTGTCGCGGTTTTTTCCTGACATTCCGCCGTAATAACGGCGCTGCCCTTTTTCCTTGCCGAAACAACTCCGTTTTTAACATCGGCTACAGCCGAATCCGACGTACTCCATTTTACGGTGTCGTCCCCCGTTATTTTGGCGGGACTGAAACACGGGTAATATGTTTCGGTCTCACCCTCAAATATATAATCGGATTCCCGACCGAGGGTAAAGCTTTCAAGAGGACCCGGCAGCACTATTCTTTTTGCTATTTCTGCGGCTATAAAGCCGTATCCGCTCTTTGTAGGATGAACCCCGTCGGCATACCACAAGGAATGTCCCTCTGTCAGCGAGTAAATGTCTATTACATCACACCCGGCAGCTTTCGCGATCTCCCTTTGCAGCGGCACTATTTCGTTCTTGACCGTCTCTGCCGAAATATCGTAATTATCTGTTGCAACCGCAGGCGATAAGGCGACATATACCGTCGGGTTTGAAGGCAGCGCCTTATACTCCGCAATAAGCGCCTTGTAATCATCGGCATAGGAATCGTTCAAGCTCCAGTTTTGAGGCTTAGAATCGTTTGTGCCGAGCATTATTACAACTATATTCGGTGCAAAAGCCTTGCTTGCGGTGAACGCGCTTGACGAGGTATAAGGATTATCCCCCGATTTTAAAAGGGTCGCCCCGTCAACACCGAAATTTTCAATATCGTATTTTCCGCCCAAAAGCTTACGCATTTGCCACGGATAGCCCTGCTCTGTACCGGAGGCGTAGGTTATGCTGTCTCCCACACAGGCAACCCTTACAGGCGACAGATCTTCCTTGCCCTTAACCCTGACCTTTATTTCAGCCGTGCTGTCGCCTATTATTACGCGCGAATGTTTATCATAATCAATCAACGGCGAAAGCGAGCCGATAAGCGTATATTCCCCGCGCACAAAACGGTTGTAATTTGCTCTGCTCCACTCAACGTTCAGGGTATATTCTTCATTATCGCTTCCTACAATCTTAACGCTTTCGGGCAATTTAAGGTCTTCCGGCAAAACGCCCGTTTCAACCTCAACCGCCGTCGGAGCTTTTACCCTCGCAATTGAAACATTTTTCAGTTCTCCTTCCACTTCCTTAACCGAAAGTCTTGATAATCCGCATACATTTGCCATTCCCACAAGGGCTATATAACCCCCTGTGTAGTCCTCGGGCAAAATTTCTACCAGCTGCTCCGGATTGTTTCCGTCGCCCGATATTTTAACGGTCACTCTGCCGTATCTTACGGATATTGTCATTGTATGTACGGTTTCGCGGCTATACCCTGCAGGTGCCTGAGTCACAGCCGAAAAATCATTAGCGCGAACACATAGCGCGCCTTCGGCGGTTGCATAGCAGAAGTATCCGCCGTCCTTATAATATGCAAAATTACCGGGGTTCTTTATTCCGAAAATAACACCCGGATACATATAACCGTAGCCGCCGCTCTCTTTCCTCTGCATATTAACGGTCAGCTCAAAATATTTATACTGCTTAACATTATAAACCAATGTTGATGTGTAAAGATCTTCGTCATATTCGACCCTCGGCAGATTATCGGGATTTCTCCAAATGCTTCCGTCCTCCTTATGCTGCCAATAGTCCGTGTAATTTTCCACGAGCTTCATTCCGTTTTTAATGCTCTCGGCATAGTAGCAATCGAATTTCTTCATATCCTCGGAATTTGAAAGCCCGATATATTCCTTAATCGGCATAGGAACAACATCTCCGCCCAAATCGGTAACACTGAAATTGCGGAACTGGCAACCGCCCGTTCCTGCGGCAAATCCTATTTTGCCGCCGTAATAATCGTCGCCCAAGGTAAACTGTTCGGAATATGCGGCTTTAGTGCCCTGCTTTACCGTTACGGTAACATCCTTACCCATCACTCTTACCGTAACCTTTGACCATAATGCAAGACTGCCGTATTCCCCGGTTTTCGTATGGTCGGTATTGTCGCTTTGGGTTTTGTACTCACCGTCGGTAATGCCCTTTAAATTTATAATACCCTCGTTATAAAGCCACACCGAGTAGCCGCCGCCCTCGGCATTAACCCACGACATAGGGTCCTGAACTCCGAAAATCAGCTTTGGCAGCACCTGCCAGTTTGCAGGCACAACCCTGAACTCCGCAGTCATTTCAAAATTGCGGTAGGCTTGTTTTCTGTAAAGAGCCGTGGTAACAACATCGTCCTGTGCGTCCCAGATTTTGTAATCGCCCGATGTGTGATTTCCGGTAGAGGTGCAGGTATGCTTTACTATTCGGCTTACGACCGAAAAGTATTTTTCGGGCTCTGCTGCCGAAAGACCTGCGGTAACGGCACTCTCGCCGTGATAAACATTAAAATTCTCGGCAAGCACAGCGGCGTCCTTAAAGACAATCGAATCTGTTGTGCTGTCGGAATCAGCTAAAGAATATATTGAGCAGGTTCCGCATATAACCGCAATTATTGTAAAAACGGTCAAAACGGCATTGATAAGCTCAGCCCGTTTAACTTTTATCATCCTACCAATCCTCTCTGACGGAAGCCGATACATAAAGCAGCGGCTTCCGTCAATATGCTTAGATTAAAATTACGCTTCCGCGATGATTGCTTTTTTGAGCTTTATAAAGTCTAAAATATTTACAGACTTATCATCATTCATATCAAGGTCAACGCCCTCGCCCGCTGTAGCCGTGCCGAGAAGAATCTTTTTCATTGCAGTAAGGTCAACAGCGTTAAGTGACCAATTATCGTCAGTATCGCCCTTTATGGCTTTACCGAAAACAGCTTTTGCAAATGCTCTTGCCATAAGCGCGTAACCGCCTGCATTCGGGTGAACTCCGTCCGCAAACCAGTTTCCGTGATTTTCGGTAAAGGAGTACATATCTACCGTTTTAATGCCAAGCTCTGCGGCTATCTCCCTTTGCTTTGCCGTAACAGCCGATATATTGCTTTCTATGTAGCAGGCCGGTGAAATTGCCAAATAAACCTCAGGTTTGTTTTCAAGATACATATACTCCTCTATCAGAGAGGTATAGTCCGATACGAACTGCTCCTCATTCCAATAGTCGTTCCATGAATCGTTTGTGCCGAGCATCATTATAACAACATCGGGATTGCTTGCAAGGCTGTTTGTATACGGAGTACTTCCCACATAAGGTGATTTATCGCTTTGTGCGGTAGCGCCGCAAACCCCGAAATTCATAACCTCGTACCGTGCGCCCAGCAGCTTTTGCAAAACAGCAGGATATGATTCGCCGGCCTCCGCCTTATCACCATAGGTAATGCTGTCGCCCACGCAGGCAACGCGTATCGGGGTAACCTCTTCCCCGGTTACGGTAACGGTAAGAGTTGCCGTTTGTCCGTTCGGAACTACTCTTTTGCCTTCGGCATTTATTATCTTACCGAGTGTTCCGGTAAAAGTATAATCGCCGGGAACAAAGCGGCTGTAGGTCGATGTATCCCATACAACGGGTAAATCGTAGCTGTTTCCGTCATCGCATAAAACCGATACGGCAGCCGGAAGATTTAACTCCTCCGCAAAAGTGAGCACAGGTACGCTTAACGCGTCAGGGGTATTGACCGCAATGGCTTTAACAGAGGTATCTGCCTCGCCGCCGAGGTCGGTGACAGAAAATCTTATAAATTTCGACTCGCCGGGGCCTGCCGCAAAGCCTACATAACCGCCGTTATACTTCTCCCCGAGATCGAATGAATAAGAATAAGTATTCGGGTCTGCCCAACCGTACGTTTTAACCGTAACGGTTGCAACTCCGTTTTCAACACGAACCTTTAAAGTGACAAAGTCATAGTTTAGTCCCTGAAAAGACGCATGGCTGTCTAAATTATCGTTAAGATTTACAGGTTCACCGTTAACAATTCCCACAAAATTGATTACACCCTCGTTATAAAGCTGAACCAAATATCCGCCGTCCTCGCGGTTTACCCAGCTTAAAGGGTTTGTCGCGCCGAATACAAGCTTCGGCAATCTGTCCCATCCTGCGCTTTTCAGCTGTACCGACATTTCAAAATTGCGGTAGGTGCTGTTTTTAACCAACGCCTTTGTTATCGTGTTGTTCATATTTTCCCAGCGTTCTGAGCCGGTTGAGCCCACATACGGATCGTATGCGGATGTAAGGAAATTGTTTTCGTCCAATTTAAAATAGTTATCAAATTCGGCTGCCGTGAAATTATCACTCAACGCTTGGTCGCTGTGATAAATGTCAAACTGCCCGAGTATATCGTCTTTGTTCATTAACTGGCTTTTAACATCGTTAAGTACCTCGCCGCCGAGGTCCGTCACGTTCATACTGATAATTTTGCTCACACCCGTACCGAAAACAAAACCGATATATCCGCCTCTGTATTCGGCGCCGAGAGCACCTAAATCGTATTCATACGAATACGGCTCGCACCAGTCCTCCTCAACGGTAACCGTAACCTTTTCACCCTGAACACGCACTATTAGATTGTACCATGCGTCCCAAAGGCTGAAAAACTTATTCTGTGTGCAATAATTTGCAGGGTCGGCATTGGAAGCATACGCACCGCCGAAAACGCCGTTTAAATAACTGTTACCCTCGTTATAAAGTCCTACAGTATATCCGCCGCCGCTTGTGTTTATCCAAGCGGTCGGGTCTTGTACCCCGAATATCACACGCGGCAAAACCGCCCAGTTTTTATCAACATTTATCATGCGCACCTTCAGCTCAAAGTCACGCATTTTCTTCGCCTTATACAGTGCCGAGGACACTACCTCGTTTTGCGCCGACCATACATCGCCGC
>URNB01000032.1 GCA_900549055.1 uncultured Oscillospiraceae bacterium | reverse complement strand
ATGCCGTCTTCCCTGATTTCCGTGCCCTCAAACACGCGCAGATACGGAGTTTTGTTATCCGCAGTCTTCCATACGCCCGTGTAATCGAATTCAGGCATTGTATTAAGCGCGTTTGTACCGGTAATCGATTCAAGGGTTACGATTATCGGCTCTGCCTTGGGGCTCGAATCGTTTTTGCCGCTTGCGACCGAGTAGACATTGCTGATGTCGTTCGCGTCCCTCAAATAAATCGGCGCGGTGGAATAAAAGTATTCCGCAAACACATAGTAGCCCCAGTGCATTCCGTAAAGCGCGCCGCTATCCGCACCTGAAACGGTGCCTGTAAAGTAAGCGTTTTTAATTTGTATTTCGCCTACCGCCGTGCCTATTATTCCGCCTGCTCTCGGTGCGGTTATGCTTACGGTCTCATCGGCATAGCAACACTCTATAGTAGGTCTTTGCGCCGCCGTCTCGTAAGAGCGGCTGTTAAGCAAATAACCCACAAGCGCGCCCGCAGTGCCGCCGCCTGACAGATTTACAGAAGAATTTTTCAGCCCCACATTGCGAATTTTCGCGCCCTCGTCAATACGCGGGAACAATCCTGTGGCAAACCAATATCCGTCGTTGCCGCCCTTAAAATAAAGGCCGCTTACGGTATGGCCGTTGCCGTCGAAATTACCTTGGAATGAAACTCCCGTGCCGTCGCTTAAAACCGAATACCAGTTTTTAGAATTACTGCCGATTGTTTTATTAATTAAAATATCAGCGGTAAGCTTATAATACTTACCCGCCGTTTCCGCGTCGTTTACAAGACGCGCCAGCTGTTCGGCGTTTTCAATCTCATAAGGAGATTTCTGCGTGCCGTCGCCTGCGGCATATGCTTCGGCAATTTTGCCCGACCAGCTGCCGTCATCGGGGTCTTCCTCCTCGGGAGTTCCGAAAACGCGCAGTACGGGAGTGCCGTCCTTAACGGTTGCCCAAACCTTTGTAAAATCAAAGGATGAAAGCGTACCCGAAGCCGCGTTGCCCGTTATATCGGCAAGGGAAACGGTATTTCCCGCGCTCTGTACGGTTGTGTATACGCTGTTTTCCTCGTAATATTCGTTATTATGCTTTTGAAGTCCGCTTGTTGAATAAAAACGGTATATATGCACCGCTTCGCTCCAACCCGAAACATAAATAGCACCGACGGTATCCCCCGAAAGACTGCCGGTAAAATAGCAGTCGTATACATAAGCCGCGCCGTTGAGCGCGCCCGCAATACCGCCTGCGTTTGCGCAGCTGAGCGAAACGCTTGTATCGGCAAAGCAGTTTTTAATTGTAAGAAATTTTTCCGCAGAGCTTGATTTCGGCGAATACACGCCAACTATAGCCCCCGCCTGACCGCCGCCGGTAACCGTGAACGAGGAATTTTCAACCCCGACATTTTCAATTACCGCGTCTGCGTCCGCCCGCGGAAAAAGTCCTGCGGCATACCAGTATGTGTTGTCGGTCGCGTTTCCCTTAAAGTAAAGTCCGCTGACAGTATGACCGTTTCCGTCGAAGTGACCTGCGAAAACAGCGCCCTTTACAGCGTCCGTTCCGTTCTCCACCGCAACCGAATACCACGGGAGCGCACTGTCGGTAAGCTTTTCGTTGACGGTAATATCATTTGAAAGCTTATAATACTTCCCCGCCGTGTCGGTATCGTTTATAAGGCGCGCCAGCTGCCCTGCTGTTTTAATGATATAGGGGTCGGTTTCGCTTCCCGCGCCCGATTCGTATTTTTCCGCAACCGTGCCGTCCCATGCCGTATCCTGCTCCGCGGTTATGACAAGCGCCGATACAAGAGACGAAAAAACAATCGAAAGCGCCGTCAACATAACGACCGCCGAGCGTTTAAATTTTTTCATTCCGTGAATCATTTTTTCCTCCTATGTAAATGAGGCGGGTTGGGCGGATTCTTTCCGCCGAACCGTGTTAATTTGTAATCAGCTCTCCACCGTCCGATTTTTGGTAAAGTCTTATATAATCCACCGTATAATCAAACGGAAGAACGCTCATTGATTTAATCATATACTTTTCTGCCCAGGTGTTATAGGGCTTTACATATCTCGGCGAATAAATGCCGCTGCCGAGTATTACAGCCATCGGGTTATGAAAGCCTGACATTCCGTTATCGGTATTCCCGGTATAGCTGTACGCCTCGTAATCGTCTGTGAGATCGAAGGTCATATATTCGTTCCCGTCAACAGACAGCACAATTTTTTTCGCCGTCCATAAAAAGCCGATAATATGATATTCGTCCCTGAAGATATCAGACGCCGTGAAGCTCCGTATTCTCTTACTGCTGCCCGATAAATCGTGGTATTTACTCTGCGGCGAGCCGTTATACGGTATGTCCACAAGGCTTCCCTCGGAATCTCTGTACCACTTGTGAAGATTCGGGGTCATCAACATGCTTTGGGTCTCAAATACATCCACCTCAACGCCGTATGGGTATGTTTTGCCGTTCAGATTCCCCGTTGACAGCCAAAACGAACCCCATGAGCCCTGAACGACCGGCACCTTTGCCCTTATTTCCAGATATCCGTAGGCATAATTCATCGATTTATCGGTCGTTATCGACCAGGGACTTGCGAATTTAACGGTTGAATTATCGCTGTCGGTATACTGAATGGTTTTCATGTGCAGATTTCCGCCGTAAGAGGTTATGCAGTTTTCGTCGGTGAGCATTTTAATGTCTGCGGCAACGCCGTATTCGCCCACTCCCTTAAACGACCAAACCGAGGTATCAAGCGATGAAGCGTTAAATTCATCGCCCCACACATAGCTGTAGGCTACGCCCGAAACGGTTTTCACCGAATCAAAATCCGACACCGTGCCGCGGATTTCGGGAACATCGTCTCCGATATCCTCCGATAGCCTCACCGCGTACAAAAATTTGTTTACCGCTGTTGTCAGCAGCGGACTTTTTCCGGCCTGTATCACAAGCCTGCCGCCATCGGTGTAAACGCAGTATTCATTGTCCCTTAAGCTCACACCGGAAACCGTTCGGCTTGTGCTGCCGATGATTATTTCACCGGCAGCCGCCGTTTGAGTATCCTTTATTATTCCGGGCTTTACGCCGAGTATTTTTTCAATACCCGCCTGCGTTTCTTCTGCAGCCTTTGAGGCGTTTAAAGTCTTTTCGGAATAAACTATCGTAAGGTTTTTTAAATCAGATATTTTTAAGCGACAGGCGAAGATTTTTTTAAGCCGATAAAGTCACGGATATCAACTGTGCCGTCCTCGTTCAAATCGGCATTGTAGGCAAATACGCCTCCAACTCCCAAAAGATGCTTTCTCATAACGGCAAGATCCTTACTGTTGCCGACGGTGCCGTCACAATCGGTGTCGCCGAGCGCATAGGAATTATATTCGCCGCTTGTATTAAGCTTCAAATAGGGCGCGCCCTCGCCGTCCCAGCTCCAAACATCCTTCCAGTTAAGGTTGGAAAGCTTATTCATGGCGTCGGTGTTTACAACCGACGGAACAACATTAACTGTGCCGTAGGAGGCGGCATATACATTTGAAAGCTTTGCAAGCCCGTGATTTATGTTATAGGGCGAGTATTTTGAAACATAGGAGTTTGAAATGCTGTAGAACACATCGTTTACTCCGCCTATGCCCCAAAGGTCGCCCGCGGTGCCGTAGGGTGTGTCGGCAAGCTCGTCTCTGCCGGAAAGCTCGGCTGTAACGCAGCAATTATCGAAATCGGCAAAGCTGCCGCCGCCGAGAATTCCGCCCACAACGGTACCTGTGATATTAACGGTGCTTCTTACATCGATATAAGAGAATTTCGGGAAATTCTCGGCGGAATCAAGCTCTGTATAGCCTGCCGCGGCGCCGCCGCACCAGCCGACGCTCATTTCGGAATCGGAAACGCTGAAATTCGTGATGAGCGCGCCCGCTCCCACAACCGGGAAAAGACCTGCGCGGTGACCCTCATGCTTTGCGGTTGCTCTGTAAAGCAGGCCGCTTATGTTGTGTCCGCCGCCGTTGAAAGTACCCTTAAAGCGGATATCGCCGTTATAAAGCGTTACCCATTCATTTGAATTAAGGCTGTCTGCCCAATTATCGGCAGTCTCGTCATTAAGCCTGATATCGGTCGTAAGGGTATAATATTTACCCTCTGTTTCGGTATCGGTTACAAGCTTTCTCAGCTGCTCTGCAGTTGCGATAATATAAGGATCCGCTTCAGTACCGCTGCCGCCGTTATAGGCGTCCGCCGCAGAGCCGTCCCACAGACCCGCCGCTCTGCGCTGCGCGCAGTAGGATGTGAGAAGCGTGGGATATTCGTCGGTCACGCGCCAGGTATTGCCGAAATCAAAGCCGTCAAGCGTATTTACCGCCGCAGCGCCCTTAAGCGCGTCAGATCCGATATGTACGGTCGAGGTTGATACATCGCCTACGGTAACCGTTACGGCGTCGCCCGTAGTGTATACCCTGTCGTAATAAACATCCGAAGCTACTGTTTGCGAAGAGGTCGTATAGAAGCAGGATACCGTGCGGGTTTGTCCCCAGCCTCCTGCGGCATATGCCGCATTAAATGCCGAGCTTGAGGAGGAGCCTATGAAATAGCAATTGCTTATAACTCCGTGACCTACCAGTCTGCCGGTTATACCGCCGAGGTTGCCCGTGCCGTTTACCGATACGGTCTCGTCCGCAAAGCAGCCGCTTACTGTAAACTTATTATCCCCTGCGTCGTTCCACATAAGTCCTACAACAGAGCCTGCGGTTCCTCCGTTTAAGGTGAGCGAGGAATTTGTAAGACCGATATTCGAAATAACCGCGTCCTTGCCCGCTCTCGGGATAAGTCCGAGCGACGACCAATACTCATTTCCCGAAGCCGCGCCGTTATAGAAAATTCCGCTTATCATATGACCGTCACCGTCTAAATTGCCGTTAAAGGTCGCGCCGACGGCATCGTTTCCGTTATAAACCGCCATAAACCAAAGCTCGGGAGCATCCTCAAGGCTTTCGTTTACGGTAATATTGTTTGCAAGCTTATAGTATTTGCCCGAAGTATCGGTATCGTTTACAAGCAGCTTCAGCTGGGCTTTGTTTTCAATAATATAAGGATTGTTCTCTGTGCCGTCACCCGAAGCATAGCCCTCCGCTCTGACAGCGGGAACAGGAAAATCGTTATATCTGAAATCCCAGTCAAGCCTGTCAAACGCCATATTTGCGATTGCGTCGCTTCCCTTCATTTGGTCGGCGGTAAGCTTATTCGGAACAGCCCACGCGGTATTGGTGTTAACATCCGAATAGAGATTTGTGAGCGTGCCGCTTGATCTCCAGAACTGACCTATATTGGCACCGGTAATTTCACTGCCGACAGAGTAGCAGTTATTTAAGATTCCGTTCCCGATGGAAACGCCCTCCGGAGCGTAATCCCAAACGCGGCCCATAATTCCGCCGCAGACTATAGTGCCGTTCTCGTCGTTCACGCCTGTAACGGTGCCTGCAAATCCGCAGTTTTCAATGATCGGAGGGTGACCCACACCGATAAGTCCGCCCGCTATTTTAAGAGAGATAACGGAGACTGTGCTGTCCGCATAGCAGCCCGTAATTACGGGGAAGCTTTCAGGGGCTGTTTCTCTGTTTACCTGACCGACGATTGCTGCGGCGGCATAATTCGAATAAAGCCTTGCGCCCTTTATTGTTATATTTTTAATAACGGCGTTAGCGCCTATTACCGGGAACAGCGCCATTCTCGTGCCGCCGATTTCGGTCGCATTTTTATCCCAGTCGTTGTAAAGACCGTAAACCGTATAACCGCAGCCGTTGAAATTGCCGTTAAACTGATTTGCCTCATCCAATCCCCATCGGCCGAACCATTCGTTAAGACCTGCGGCATTATCCCAATCAAAATTGCTCCAATCGGTGGTTTCATCGCCGTTTATGTAAATATCGTTTGTGAGTTTGTAGTAAACGCCTTTGTTGCCGGTTGTTTCGGCAGCCGCACGAAGCGCCGCCGCCGTGGAAACAAGATAGGGAGACTCTGCCGTTCCGTTGCCGCCCACATATACGGACTCCGCTTCGCCGCCGTCTGCGGTTTCCGCTGCGGAAAGTCTGCCTATATTCACAGTGCCGAGGGACAGAATTAAGGAAAGTGCCAAAAGATACGCCATTACATGTTTAAAACTGTGCTTGCATAAATTTTTCAATTTAATTCCTCCTGCTTTTATATTTATTTTCAACACGGACGGGCGGCATGTGTGTCATGCGAAGTAAAGCCGTATCCGTCCGTAGCGGCGGCTGAAATTATTTGCCCTTTGCAACGGACTCCATGCGGGCGTTAAGGCGGTTAACGCCTTCTTTAACCTGATTTGCCATTGATTCAAGCTGCTGCTTGATCTGCTTCGGATCGTTTTGCGCGAGTTTCCAGTAGGTGAAGCGATCCTGACCGAGCACCTGCGAAGAGCCTGTCATAAGGCTGTGATAGGTGTTATCGGTCTTGCCGGATTTCAAGCGAAGCGAATAGTTCATAGCGTCACTTGTGATATATCTGTTCGACAGATCGTAATTTGCAATATTTGAATAATATCTTATAAACAGACCGCCCGCAACAGGGTTTGAAGCGCCCTTGCAGATTCCCCAGCCCTGGTAAAGCCCTGTTTCATGCGCCTTTGTGTTCTTATCAATATCCGGTATTGAGGTATAGCCGATGTGCGCGGGATCCATAGAGCCCCAGTAGCCCTTTTTCTGCAGACCGTAGTCGTTGGTGATTGCAAGACCCACCTTGCCCTTATTGAACTCATCGCGGTAGTCATAGCCTACGCCGTGCATAAGTCCTTCGTTGAGCCAGCTTGAAAGCTGGGTCATAGCCTTTGTGAGATTGTCGTCAAGTCCGCTTGAGAACTTTCCGTCCTTATAAGGGTAGAACGAAACGCCCGCGCTGCCCCAGAAGGTCTCCATATCCACATAGGCGCCGTAATAGCCGGTTCCGAGCGAGCTTACCTGACGCATAAGCTTGGTCATGGTTTCCCAAGTCCAGTTGTCCTCTTCAAGGTAATCATCGGGAGTCTTGATGTTGTTATCGTTCAAAAGCTTTTTGTTGTAGAAGCAGATATCTCTTCCCGAATTGCCTATTGCGTTTACAAGATACGCCTTTCCGCCTATGGTCGATATATCCGAAACGGTTTTATCCCACAGGGAATCGTTTAAATCGATTTTGGAAGCCTCAATCGGTTGTAGACAGGTAAGACAGGCGGGGAAATCATCGTTCGACCAGTAAACATCGGGCGCGCTGCCTGAGGCTATCTTACCCGAAATATTGGTGATGTACTGATCCTGCGGTACTATTTCCACATTGACCTTGATTCCGTACTTCTTCTCAAAGCTGTTGATGACCGCCTGATTTGTTTCATCCGGCGTCTGCCAAAACGGATAACGGATGCTCGTTCCTCTGAGCTTGCTAAGCTCCTCCTCGGAGAGGTATTCGTCGGCAGAAGAAGCGCTTCCCGAATTTGAATTGCCCGAATTATCGGTTTTCGAGCTGTTGTCCTTTTTGTCGCAGGCGGTCAGCATACCGAGCAGTAGCACCAGCGACAGCGATGACGCCGCAAAACGAAGTAAATTGCTTTTCATAAAACATTTTCCTTTCTTTTATTCAGGGTTTAATTAACCCGTAATACCTACACGGTCTATGCTTTCGATAAACCACCGCTGAACGAATATATAAATTATAAGCATCGGCAGTATGAAAACAAGACAGCCAGCCATTAATACCGCCATCGTTTCGGGGTGGCTCGGTACCAACGAATAGCCCATTGTCGGCAGCTGCTTCGGCATCATTGTGAGCCATACCGCAAGCGGATATCCGTCGGTCAGGTACATTGACGAGAGAAAATAATCGTTCCAGTGCCATATAAGCGAGAATACCGTGACCGTAAGAATAACAACGCCGGAGGACGGCAGCGCTATGCGGATAAATGTGCGGATAGGCCCCGCGCCGTCCATCCAAGCCGCCTCCTCAAGCTCCGCGGGCAGACCTTTGAAAAACTGAATATATATAAATATCAGTATTCCCGAGCGCAGCCCCGCCGCCAACAGCGACGGCAGCCAAAAGGTAAGCCCGGTATTCAGCACATTCGGGCGCAGATCAATGCCCGTAAGCCTATTGAAAAGCGCGAGAATTCCCAAAAAATCAAGTTGCGAGTTATTGACAACGCGCGGTATGATGATCATTGTATCGGGAATCAGTATCGTCAAAAACAGCATTGCGGTGAACATTTTTTTGAACGGGAATTTAAATCTCGCAAAGCCGTATGCCGCAACCGCGCAGGAGATTATCTCCAAAACGGCGCTCACTATTTCGTATTTCAGCGATGAAATGAGTCCGTCCTTATAATGCAGAGCCTTAATCGCCACCCTGTAATTGGTAAGCGCGTCAAGCTTTTCGGGAAGCCAGACCCTCACCGAGTTCATGAACGACGCCCTTGAGCGAAGCGAGGTGCTTATCATATAAAGCAGAGGATAAAGGATAACAAATCCGATTGCGAGCAGAATTATAATTCTGAAAACCGAATAGGCGCCCTGCCCTATGTGCCTTGCTCTTACTTTACCGGAAGGAACACCCGCGGAGACAAAATTCTTTTTTAAAGCTGACATTTTGTACTCCTTCCTATAACCAGCGCTTAACCAAAAAGCGGTTGTAAGCCCATATAAGTATTCCCATTATTATCCCGACAAGCGCGAAATAAAACCAAAGCACCGCCGAGGTCTCATCATAGTTTCCGCCCTTCATAAGCGTATACATCGAATCAATCATCGGATTTCTGCTGCTTGTGAACTGCTCGACCATTGTATAAATGATTACAAGCAGCGTCACCTGCGAAAGGCTCGGGAAGGTTATAAACCAAAACTCCTCCCATTTTGTTGCGCCCTCAACCCTTGAAGCCTCATAAAGGCTTGACGGCACCGACTGCAGCCCCGCGATGAACAGAACGGTTTGTATTCCGCTGCTCCATATAAGATCGAAAATGTTACTTATCGCTTTTTCGGCATAATCGGATATGCCGGACGGCAAATCGAGAAACGCCGCAACATCGGATACATTGAACATATTGCCCGAAAGCGATTCGTTCACTGTCGATTCCGACATACTGCCCGTAGTCATAAACAGAATATCCATTACAATGCCCGTGGCGATTATAACAGGCAGGAAAAACAGCGCCCTGAAAAAGGTTCTTCCGCGGAATTTTTGATTGAGTATAAGCGCCAGCACCATGCTTATAAGTACAATTATCGGAAGCTGATACAAAAGCGAGGTGACCGCCGTTCCGAGCGTCGCGGTATATGCGCCGCTCTGCAAAAGCGCGTAGCGGTAGTGACTGAGCCCCACGAATTTTGTTACAAGCCCATTATTACCGAGGCTTACATCCGACAGTGAAAACCAGACCGACTGGAAAACGGGTATTGCGAAGAACAGCACAAAGCCCAGCACCCACGGCGCTATGAACATAAGACCGTAGCGGCTTTTTAAGTCTTCTATTCCGCGGTGTTTATTTTTTCGCATTCCCGTCACCTCCGATAAGAAAATCCATTGCACCGACGGTGCCGAGCGGAGTTTGCTCATCCTTATCTCCGAAATTCACATATACGGTAACCCCGTTATCAAACCGAGTGCAGCGAAGGTTTTCGTTCACAACAGTATGCCCATTGATTTCCGCACCCGAGATTTTTCCGTAATACTCCCCGAGTCTTTCGGCATTTGCCTTGATAATCGGATAAATATTGTCAAAAAGGCTGTTGTAAAAATCCTTTGTGCGTATGTCAAGCAGCGACTTATCGTATTTTGCGATTACCGTATAGGTAAGTCCGCAGCCGCTTTCAACCGATTTCAAAAGGCGTTTTTCGGGATTGGCAGCCAAATTCACGCTTTCGGAGGCTATCGGAACTCTGCCCTTGAATACCATTTGGTAAAACGGTATATCTGTATCGAATATATCCTCCGCGGAGGACGAGGTGGGCGCTTCGGTTATAATATCGGCGTGTGCCGCCGCATATGCGTTAGCGTCGCTTACTGCGATTTTTTTACCCCTGCCCGCAAATGCCGAAAGCACTTTTTTTACATCCTCTGCCATTCCTGCCTTTGAATAGGCAGCGGCGGACTCACGGTCGGAATAATCCGAATACGCAATATTTGAAAGCGTGCTGAGACTGTATCCTTCAATATTTGCGGACGAGGTCTTTTTAAGCAGCATCTCTCCCGCCTTTACAAGGCGGCCTCTTGCCAAAAGCCGCACGCGGGTCGATTCGTCCCTGCCTCTTGCCGCTATATCGAAATCATAAATGTAAGCAATCTTTCGGCTTGCGCAAAGCGCGCTGTCAAACATTGCCGAAAAGCCGCAGGAGCCGCTTTTAAATTTTATAATATCAAAATCAACGAAGGCGCTGATTCCCTGCCGATCGCAGTATTCAAGCAGTTTTTTTACGCTGCCGGCACCGCCGAGCTTTGAGGAAATTTTAAATCCTCCCGCAAGGCTGCCCGTGTTTATTCCGTCCTCCCCGAAGCCCGTAAGTCTTACGGTGGGTGACAAGCCGTCATCGGTCAGCTTTCGGATAATTTCCTCTGCGTCCGAGGTATCGGTTGCGGCGAAAAGCGATTTATAAGGTATTCCCAAAAAGGATTTCGAGACCGAAGCCCCGCCTATTATATTAAGGTTAAGCGGACTTTCCTTTTCGGCTTTCCCGAGACCGTCGCTTTTTTCAAGCAGACTTCTGTAAAGGGCTGCCATGCCGCTGTAATCGGCATTTTCGCCCGTAAGCGGATAAAAAGCCACCGACAGGGGCGTTGTTATCTTATTATCGGCGTATATAACATTTTTGACCCGCTCGCCCGGCATCAGATCCGCAATATTATTTGTGTAGCCACGCAGAATAAACGAAGCGTAGACTGCGGAATATCCCAATGCGTCGGAGCCGCTCGTCACATTGACGGCTGCGCTTTCAGCCCCGCCTTCAATAACGGCAAAAACGGCTGTATCTCCTGTTTTTGCGCCGTACACGGGAAGCCGCACCGCTTTATCGGACGATGGCATATCCCACAGCTCTATCGAGGCGTCATCGCCGTAAACCTGCGCCGAATAATTCGTTCCCTGCTGCGAAAGCGTTTTGGGATAGATAAGCGCGCCCGAGCCCGAAGGAACAAGCAGCCAGCCGTCCTTTTCATCGTTTTCCGCGGCGCAGAAAAACGGCGTTAATGATATTGAGGTTATAACATTTTCGCTTTCCTCGATATCTGCGGGATTGATTGTTGCAAGCAGGCTGTCCTCCCGCAAAATATAATCCACCGGAATCATAAATCCCGGAGAATCGAAATAATATTCGATCCTTATGCCGTTTTCTAAAGTCCTGCAGACTATTCTTCCGTCTTTTACCGCACCGGTCTTGGAAATGACCGATTCGGTATTGCCGGTCTCAGCAGACACATACTCGACCGACAGCACTGAGCTTACTCTCGGGTGTCTCGTAATCGGGTCACCCCATTTATCGAGCCGCACCTTCCCGGTATCAGGCGGGGATGTACCCCATACCCTGCCGCTTTGCCTGTCTGTAAGCGTTACACCGCAGGTCTCACTGTCAAATTCAAGCGTGTATTTGCTGTTTTGCGCGACGGTTTTTTCCGTCGGCTTTTCGGAAACGGCGCTTTTGTCAAACGCCTTTACCGCCGCGGTCGTATCGCTGCCGCCGCAGGACGAAAAGGTCGACAGCACAAGGGCGCATAAAATAATTACCGAGAGTATTCTTTTCATTTTAAACGCCTCCTGTCATAAGGTTAATTCCATAAATACCGTTCCTATAAAGCCTGCCAGCTGCTGCAAAAGCATTCCGACCATAACCGCAAGGAAAACCACGGCGGCTATGCCCGCAACCGAAAGGATTCCCGTACCGATAAAGCGCGACATGCTGAAATCGTGAATTTTTATCATGCCGATTATCAGTATCAAGAGCGTATAAAGCATTGCAACAGTTTCAAAAATTCCCAAGAACTCGCCCTCTGTAGGCAAAAGCACGTTGGTAAGCAGGAGCCTCAGAGCCATTTCTATAATCAGCGGTATGAGGCTGTAGCAGGTCACCACCGCGATTTCTCTGATTTTTCCCTTGCCGCCGAGCAGCGTGCAGACCATCCAGTTGCATATTATCCAAAGCACAACTATTCCCACACTGCGAACAAGCACCATGATCGAATTAAAGCTTTCGGGATCGTAATAGGTAAAGAGAAAGCCGCCGCACAGCGTCTGCATAACCGAAAGCACATAATAAACCGCGGTCACCGCTATGCAAAGCTTAATGCTGCCCCTGCCCTTTTCCTTGACCTCGTCAAAGCAGAGCGACGGATGAATAAGTGTTCTGAAAAGCAGCCTTGTTTCGCTGTCCTTTACCGTTTTAGGCGTTTTGCGCCGCTTCAAAACAATCAGTGCCGCTATAGCGCAGAGCATTATAATTATCACCGCGAATATAACGGGAAAATTGCCGTAAATAAAGTCGCGGCGGGAAAGCTCGAACGCAAGCGCGTAGGTTTCCCTGTCATAGCCGTTTTTCGCATATTCCATTGCGGTATCGTAATCGTTTTCCGCAAGATATGCCCTTGCAAGCCCCGAGTATGCCGTTTGGCAGCCGCTGTCCTCCTTTATGACCTCAAGCCAGCCCTCCTTCGCGGCGGTGTAATCGCCGTTTATCGAAAGAGTTCTTAACTCCTTTACACGTGCGCCGTAATCGGTTTCCCTGAATACGGTAAGGGTGCATTTGGTGCTGTCGGTCACAAGCACATCGCCGCCGTTAAGCGCCAAGGCGGACGCCTGTGTAAAGCTGCCCTTTTGTGTTCCCGAGCCCATTCCGCTGCCGAAGGCAGAGAGCATTCGCTTCTCGCTGTCATACAAAAATACTCTGCCGAAGGAGGCGTCAAGGCAATATATATAGCCGTTTTTGTCAACCTCAAGCGCCACTATGTTCTGATTAAGCGTTTCGCCGTCCTTGTATGTCGTGTTTTCCTCATCGTCGGTAAAATTAATGTCTTCAGACTCAAGAATGTTTTTTCCTGTTCCGGGGCTTAATTTTTTAATTTGACCCTTGTTGCCTGTTTTATCGGTATAGCCCGTGGCGGTATAGATAAAGCCGTCGCCGCCCCTTGCCACATCAACAAAAACATAAGGGAGAGTACGCGCGATATTACCCTTTTTTTCATTGCTTACAAATAGCCTGTTCCACACATTTTTAAGCGCTCCCATTATGCCGTTTGTAACCTCGTTCGCACCGTAGAAGCCCAAAAAGCTGCGGTCTGCGGCATAGAGAATCATTCCGTAGTATGAGCCATCGCTTAAGACATAAAGATAATTTCGGCTGTCCGCCACAATGTGCATCGGGCGGTACTTGTAATCCTTCGGGATAAGCGGCGAATCAGGCAGCTTAAGAATATCGGTAAGCACGCCGTCCGCCGTGCAATGCAGCACCCGTGCGTTTTCGGTATCGCAGATGTATATCGTGCCGTCGGTATCGACATAAAGGCTGTTAGCCCCCGCATATTCGTATTTTTCTCCGTCCTTATTAAGAGCGCCAATCTCCTTTATCAGATTGTAATCCTTATCAAGCACGGTTATTCGTGACGCGTCATCCAAAATGTAAGCATTGCCATTTTCATCGGTGCAGACATCGTTGAGCTTTGTAAAGGCGGATACCTTAAGACTGTCCGCCGTAAGCACACCCGCCGTTTCGTACATCGGTCGGTTGTAAACCGCCTTGCGCTTGTTTTCGTTTATACCTTCCCAATAGGTGTATGAATTATACGGAATTTCATCGGACGAAGCGGCAAGCGCGGGAACAGCTGCCGTAAGGCATATAAGGGCGGCAAGGAGCGCGGCGCTTAAAGCGTTAAATGTTTTTTTCATATTTCCGCCTCCTATCCCTTTATTCCGGCGCTGCTCATAGCTTCGACAACATTGCTCTGAGAAACCAGATAAACGATTATCGGCGGAATCATCATTATAACCGTAACCGCCATGGCACTGCCCGTTCTTGCAATGCCGCCCGCGGTGATTTGAGTAACTATCTGCGGCAGGGTCTTGAGCCGCTCGCTGAATATAGTGCCGTTGGGTACTGCCGCCCACACATCCCTGAATGAGAAAAGAGTAACGGTAAGCCATGCGGGGCGTATTACCGGCATAACTATCTGCCAAAAAATTCTGTAATAGCCCGCGCCGTCAATGCTTGCAGCCTCCAAAAGCGCGTCGGGCACATAGCCCTCAATATACTGCTTCATAAGGAAAACGCCCAAGGTCGCCGCCAGCTGCGGGAGTATGTAAACCAAATAGGTATCGATAATCTTCATGCCCGAAACGATAAGATACTGCGGCACCGCAAGCGTATACGCGTTAAACATAAGCGCAAACTGAATTATCATGAATATCAGGTTTCTTCCCCTAAAGGTCGCCTTTGAAAGCACAAACGCCGCCATTGCGGAAATCACTATATATATAGCGGTTGTGACAACCGTTACAAAAAGACTGTTGAAGATATATCTTGAAAGCGGAACCTGCAAATTTGAAAGCAGATTCGGCAGGGTGATATAATTTACCGTCGTCGGTCTTTTAACAAAAAAGGTCGGCGGGAAAATAAGCAGCTCGTCAATCGGCTTAAAGGAGGTAGTCACCGCATATATCAGCGGTAAAACCGAAAACAGCCCCGCCGCGGTGAGAAAGAAGAAATACATAAAATTTCCGAACCGCGAGCGTGTAAATCGCTTTGAAAAGGGCTTTTCCCTTTTTTCGGTAAATCTCTTTCCAAACAAGACGCGCATATGTATCACCCCTTTGACATTCCGAGAATTTTTCCTACCGCCGCGCGCGTAAGCGCCATCATAATAAACAGAATAACCGAAATGGCGGCGGCGTAGCCCATTTCAAACCTGACGGTTGCCACATCGGATAAATACGAAACTATGGTGTCAACCGAGTTTTCAACGCTCGGGTAGCCCGCAAATTCTATTGCTATGGCGCTTACCGAAAAGCTGCTTTGAATCTGCATCACCGCACTGAACAGAAGCATATGGTGCATGGCGGGCAGCGTAATATACCTTAATTCCTGCCAACGGCTGCGTATGCCGTCTATCGCGCCCGCCTCATAAAGCTCGGCGTTAACATTCTGCAGTCCGGATATATTCGAAAGAAATGAGATACCCATGCTCTGCCACAGCTGCACCATTATAATTATCGGCATAAGGTAGATTGCGTTTTTAAGCCAAATTACAGGCTCGGTTATAATTCCGAGCGATAAAAGCAAGGAATTTATATAGCCGTAGCTGTCGCCGCTGAAGGCTACCTTCCAAATAAAATACGCGTTTCCCACAAGGGACGGCGCATAGAAAAGGAAGGAAAGCAGCGTGCGTACCCTCGGTGAAAATTCATTTACAAACCACGCAAGCAAAAACGATAGCAGGAAGCCCAGCGGCCCCGCTATAACCGCGAAAACAAGCGTGTTTTTCACCACTGCCGGGAAGACGGTATCGTCGGCTAACATCCTTCTGTAATTATCTATTCCCGTAAATTTCGGGAAGGATATAAGGTCAAACGATGTGAAGGATAAAAACATCGATGTGATTATGGGCAAAACGGTGAAAATAAAGAAAAGTATCAGAAACGGCGAGAGCATGACAAACATAGGGCGCTGACTGCCTATAAGCGTTCTGCCGTTCTTTGCTTTGCCTTTTTTAGCTGTCATTTTCTATCCCCCGCTGTTAGCTGTATTCTTTGATTTTGCGTTCGATTTCACTGTCGGCAACACGGCTTTGCTTGACTACCGCGTCCTTAACGCTCGCCTTGCCGTTGATGACCTGCCAAAACGCCTGATCGACCGAGCGCGTAAGGTAATAGCTGCCGGGAATTTCCGGTATTTCCCTCACGCTTTCCCACTGCTTGAGTATATTTGCCTTGTCCTCCGCGTTCCATGCAAGAGCTCCGAGCGCTTCTACATTTGAGGTCTGCGGTCTTCCGAGCATACCGAGCACCGATTCTACATTGCCGGAGTATCTTACTTGAGTATCCGCCGCGGTCCACCATTTAAGGAATTCCCATGCGGCAGCCTTGTGCTTACTCTTTTTAACGATGCCGCAGCCTGTTCCACTGCCCGCAACAAAGCCGTTTCCGCCGTCGGTCGACGGCACGCACGCAACCGCCCAACGGTTTTTAATTTCAGGCGCCGCGTCATAAAGGGTCAGATAAACCGAATACTGCGCGATTCCGAGCGGCATTGTTCCCACACGGAAGCGATTGTAAAAATCTGCTTCCTTAACAAACTGATAATCCCTGTAAAAATCCGTCCAATATTTAAAAACGGAAAGCGCTTTCGGGCTTGTTAACGCGGTGGCGGTCTGTTCCTCGTTGTAGAAGGAAAGCCCGTTCTGCAGCATAAGGGTCGGCAGCAGATGAAGCCCACCTATTCCGCCGTTTACGGTCGTTGCCGCAACAATTTGAGTGTACGGAACATAAACCTCAAGATTATTCTGCTGTATTACCGTAGCCGTGTTTAAAAATTCCGTCCAGGTTTTCGGAACGGTAAGACCGAGATTTTCAAGAATATCCTTGCGGTAGAACATAATAAAGAAATTCTGCGTATCGGGCAAAGCATAAAGCGCGCCGTTGTAGCTGTAGGGCAGCTCCGCGCCTGTTTGGAAACGGGAGAGCACCTCGCTGCAGTCGTCAAACTCGGTCAAATCGGCAAGCGCTCCGCGTATTCCGAGGTTAACCGGGTCTGTGCGCGCCATATAAAGGCTTACATCGGGAAAGTTCCCCGCCAATATACCGTTTATAAGCGAAGCGTTTACCTGTTCTAATTTTACGGATATACCTGTTTTCGCGGTAAAATCCTCGCGTATTAAGGTGTCAAGCACCATTGTCTGATCTCTGCCCCAGTTGACCCAAAGGCGAATTTGCTCCTTATTATCGGACGGTTTTTTTTCATAATCCGCACTGAAGGAATATATCAGGCGCTTTGCGCCGAATATCAAATTGCCGAAAAAGCCCGTTTTTGTATATTTCGTCTCCGCTCCCAACGGTACAAGCTCCAGCCAATCAACCGAAAGCGGCATATTCTTCATATCGTAAAGCCATGAGCTTAAGGTGGAGTAATTCGTATAATAATCCTTAACATACTGGTGCGCGGTGTAGGGTCTGTCGCGCATGGTGTCGATCACGCGCTTCATATTCTTCATCGCCGCTATGTACTGGCTTCCGAGCTTGCCCGTGAAGCTCTGCATATCGCTTATAATCCCCGAAAGCTTTTCGCTGTATTCGGAAAGCCGCTTATTAAGCTCGGGAATCTGATTGAAAAGCTCGTAATCTCTGTTGACATCAGGCGAATCGCCGGTTATTTTAACAATACCGATGTATTCGTCCCCGAGAGCCTCGGTTACCTCTTCGAGTCTTCTGTAATATTCGGACATTTCGCCGAGCGTCACCTCAAGAGATATTTCATGCTTTCCATTTTCAAGATAGAAATAATAAGGCTCGCCGTTTTCGTCCCCGAAGTCAAAAACCGTCCATCTCGGGTTATATTTAAAGCGTATTTCCCTGCACTCCTCAAACGGGGTGCTGCCGTCTATTTTAAGCCACCGCAGGCTTTCGCCGTTTACAACATCCGCCTGCTTATACCTTAAAGCAAGCCTGTAATACCCGCTCTTTTCAACCTCAAATTCCCACACGAGAGTATCGTTCGGGCCGTTGTAGGAGCTTCCGCCTATGTAATTAAGCTTCTGCTTATAGGGGCTTGCGGGGCTCATGCCCGAATCCTGCGTGTCCGACTGCGGTATAAGGGTGTTTGAGGATTTGTAAACCGCGTCCTCCCCTTCTATTATTAAGGTCTCGGCGTCTGTTTTTTCATTTGTCGGCTTTCGGTACTTCTCCGTTTTTTCGGGGCTGACAAATCTGATTGCCGAAATCGCCACAGTCTGCTTCGGCGATACGATTGTCACTGTGTGCTTTCCCGCAGTAAGGCTTACAAGATACGGCTCTGTGTTAACGCCGCTTGAATCTTTTAAGCGGCGGGTGATGTATCTGCCGCTTTCAACCTGCTCTGGCGTGAGCTGATTGCCGTCCTCGTCCTCTCTTGCGGCGCCCGAATTCTTCCATTCCCTCGGAAGGGCTGCCTTTTCAAGCTCGGAATAAGGATATTTGCCGTCCGTCATCACTCCGATTTCCGGCTCAACGCCGCTTTCGGGAAGATAATATGTAAGCTCAATATTGTAAAGCCCCGCCGACGCAGCCGTAAATTCAAAGGTTATGCCGCCATCGCCGTTTTCCCACAAAAGCGCTTTTTCGCCGTTATAATCGGCCGCAAGCCGAAATTCCGCGCCGAGCGACCCCTGCGCGTTTTCAAGCGCGGCCTCTATATCGCTTTCGGCATTCGGAACAGCCGCGTTTTCGGCTGTGTATTCCGTATATTCGGATACACCGGCGGCAGCCGCTTTGCCGCTCTCGGTATTTCCCGCCGCGTCTCCCGGCACTCCGCCCGAAACAAGCGCGGCGGCAAGCAGCAAAGCAATACTGCGTTTAAAAACACTTTTCGGCATCAGAGATTCATTCC
>URNB01000031.1 GCA_900549055.1 uncultured Oscillospiraceae bacterium | reverse complement strand
GCTGGCGGAGTACCCGGCAGAGGTGAGATTCCTATGAGTTCGGTCAGCAGCCGAAGGGTAAAATAAACGGTTGCCACGGCAGCCGCCTTTGATATGCCCTGCTCTTTCTGCTATTATGCCAATATGGCGTAGAGCCGATTTTCGCCTTTCATGCCATTCATCACTTTGCTTTTTTATACTGTATTTTGGAATTTACACATACTTTGAAGAAGAACCTTAAGGGCTGTCGCTCGCGATTCTTTCGCTCTTGCGACAGCCCTTTTATTTTTTTATTATTACACGGTTAATTGTGCAATTAAATTCTTGTATGTATTTTTTTGGTTGGAATAATTTGGTATAGGTGATGTTTTTATGCTAATAACGGCATATTCATTTTGGTTTTCGGCGTCTGTATTCTGACCTTGCATATTTCAGGGTCGGTTTAAATGCTGCTTTCTGTATTCGCGCGGCGTGGTGTTTGTTATTTCCTTAAAAATTTTATTAAAAAACTTTATGTTTGCATACCCCACCTCAAAGGCTATATCGGTAATGCTTTTCTCGCTTTCGGTAAGCAGGCGGCAGCTTTCGGCAATTCTTATTTTTTGAACATATTCCGTAAAGGTCAATTTTGTTTCCGCCTTAAATTTTCCGCTTGCATAGGGCAGAGAATAGTGCAGCTCACGGCAAATATCGCCGAGCTTCAGGCGTTCGGCATATTTTTCTTCGATTATTTGAATAATTGACTGCGTAAGCGGGCTTATAATTGAAACATTTTCGGCGTGACGTATGGTGAATATCATAACCTCAGAAAGCAGGCATTTTAATATTTCCAGCGCTCCAACCTTATTCTCCGTGTACTCAATAAGCATATTTTCAAATATGGTTTTAACTCTGCCGTCGTAATCGTGATAGATTTGGTCGGAAATATTTTCGGTAAGCTTCATACGGTCAATTTTCAGCAGAAACATATTGGTAAGCGCGTTGAAATCCGAAACGTTTTTAAAGCTTTTGTCAATAAGCTCGGGAACAAACAAACAGTTTATAAGCGTGAAATTTTCGCCGTCATAATAGCTGTGTACGCTGTTATAATCTATAACAAGATAATCTCCGGCAGAAAGATCGCAGTCCACATCGTTTATTCGGTGCTTTGCGTGACCACTCAGCACATAAATAAATTCAAAAAATTCATGCGAATGCGGCTCAACCATAGCGGAGTTTTCAAGCTTTATAACGTCAATTTTTCCCGATAAAAGCTGATCGGCATATTTATTGAGCTCAAAAAAATAGAAAAACATAAAATCACACCTTATATTTTGAAAATAGGGTATAGTTTTATTATAGCAAGCGAAGTATACTAAAGTCAAGGTTGAAAACGCTGAAATTTGACTATTTTTATAATTACAAATTTTGGATATTGAATTTTTCAACAAAAAAATATATTATAAAAAAGAAAAATATGCATTTTGCTGAGGGGCGATGATTTTAAAATGTCAATTTTACGTTCTGAGTATCCAAGACCGCAGTTTGTGAGAGAAGAATGGATCAACTTAAACGGAGTGTGGGAGTTTGAAAACGATACTGCCGCAACAGGTCAGGAAAGGTGTCTGAATTTAAAGGAGCATCTGAGCGGCACTATTACCGTTCCGTTTTGCAAGGAAAGTAAGCTTTCGGGCATAAACGACCGTGAGTTTACCCTGGGCGTGTGGTATAAAAGAAGCTTTGAAATACCCGCAAAATGGCGCGAAACGGGAAGAAGAACCCTGCTTAACATAGACGCCTGCGATTATCTGACGGCGGTATATGTAAACGGCACTTACATAGGCGAGCATATGGGCGGAATGTCCTCATTTTCTATGGATATAACCGATTTCCTTACCGACGGGGAAAACACGGTAACGGTTTTTGCAAGGGACGATACCAGAAATCCGACGCAGCCCAGCGGAAAGCAATCTACAATATATTATTCGGGCGGCGCGCACTATACCCGCGTTACCGGCATATGGCAGACGGTGTGGCTTGAAAATGTGCCGTGTGCGTACATTGTAAGAAGTAAATGCACATCGGATGTGGATAATTCATCACTTGCGGTTGAGCTTACCTGCAAAAACGCTCATGGTAAAAAGGTGAGCGCAGTGGCATATTATAACGGCAAAAAGGTCGGCGAGGCAGCAGCGACGGTGCATAATAACACGGCGATTATGACGGTTTCCCTCAGTGAGCTTCATCTGTGGGATATAGGAAGTCCTGAGCTTTATGACATAGAGTTTACTCTCGGTGAGGATAATGTTAAAAGCTACTTCGGAATGAGAACGGTGGATTTTGACGGCGGAATGTTCCGCCTTAACGGCAGAAAGGTTTTTCAAAGACTGATACTCGACCAGGGCTACTATCCGGACGGTCTTTATACCGCACCCTCTGACGAGGAGCTTCAGGACGATATAAAGCGTTCTATGGCAATGGGCTTTAACGGGGCGCGCCTTCACCAAAAGGTTTTTGAGCCGCGTTTCCTTTATCATTGCGACCGTATGGGCTATATTGTGTGGGGCGAATTTGACGATTGGGGACTTAACACATCACTTGAGGGCGCGTGGCGGGGAATCCTGCCCGAATGGCTTGAAATACTTCAAAGGGATTACAACCACCCGTCAATTGTGGGTTGGTGTCCGCTTAATGAAATTGTGCCGACGGCGGATTATTACCTTTTAAAGCAGCTGATTGATATGACCCATGCCTTTGACGCTACAAGACCTATTATAGATGTTTCGGGTATGACACATAAGCCGGGTCTTGCCGATATACTTGACGAACACGACTACGAGCAGAACCCCGAGATTTACAGAGAGCGTTACAAGCCGCTTACAGAGGGCAAGGCTATTAAAATGTTCAATTTCTTTGCGGACGCGCCCGATTTTATAGGAAAGCCGAGCTTTATGAGCGAATACGGCGGAATTTCCTGGAAAATGGGTGATAAAGAGGGCTGGGGCTACGGAAACGCCCCTACAACCGAGGAGGAGTTTATAGCCAGATTTAAGGGGCTTACCGAGGTATTGCTTGAAAACCCCGCCTTCTGCGCTTTCTGCTATACCCAGCTTACCGATGTTGAACAGGAAATAAACGGCCTTTATACATATGACAGGATTGCGAAATTTGCCCCGGAGATTATTGCCCCGATAGTGAGACAGCCGGCGGCATATGAAAAAGAGTAATTTTAAAACAAATATACAAATATTTTGAAAGGATGGAATATTATGCAGGCTGATTATAGGTTTTTAAAGGGCGCGCTTTGCGTGGCGTTGGCGGGTATGATGCTTTTATCCGCCGGCTGCAAAAAGCAAAACAACGATTCATCCTCCTACTATTTGGATTATGAGGAATATGAGGATTATGAAGCGGGCGGCGAGACAGGCAGCTCCGGAGATAACAGCGGCACTGCCGGCGATAAAAGCGGTGCTTCCGGCGCAAGCTCGGGAGATAAGACTGTAAAAGAGCAGGAAACCAACGGCGATTCAAAGGTTGAGGCAGTTAATGTAAAGGGCTATAAATATACCATTTATTCGCCTTGGCTGCCTACCGATAAATCCGGAATAACCACCGAATTTGAAAAGGTACTCTTTGAAAGAATTGATGAGGTTGAGAAGAAACTCGGCTGTACAATAACCATTGTAAGACCTGATTCCTGCACAAAGGATTCGCTTCAGCCGCTTATTATGGCAGGCAAAAAGGTGGGCGATGTTATTGAGCCACTGTCCTGCAATGTTTTGTCGCTTGCGTCATCAAATTACATTGTTCCGTGGAACGGCACCGGAATTGACGTTAAAAGCCCGAACTATATTTCGCGTTGGACCGAGCTTAACACATATAACGGTAAAACCTACGGAATACAATTCCAGAAGCCTATTGATATAAGAACCTGCATAGTGTTCAACAAAACTCTGCTCAAAAAGTACGGAGTAAATGCAGACGGTATATACGATCTGGTCAAGAAAAATCAGTGGACGTTTGAAAAATTCCGCGAATATGTTATTGCCGCCACAAAATATAACGGCAATGAGGCAGTAAGCTACGGACTGGGCGGAACACCGATAAAGCTTGCAATGGGATTTGTTGCGGCAAACGGCGGCGCTACGGCATCGCTTGTTAACAAAAAGGTTGTTTCCACACTGGATACCGATAACGTTAAGTACGCGCTTACATATCTTAACGGACTTATACACAATGACAGAGCCTACAACATTGCCGAGAAAATAAGCGACGGCACTCACTATTTGAATTACGATACCGACGGCTACTACCAGAAGCTTTTCAAAAACGGAAAGGTTGCTTTCTGGATAGACGAGGGCTGGGTGCTTGAACAGCAGGTAAAGGGAAAGGTCAACTTCGATTACGGCATTTTGCCGCTGCCTATAGGACCAAACGCCGGAGGAAAGTATATCTCCTGCGCCAATAACTCGCGTGTTTTGTGTATAACCTCAACCAATTTCAAAAGCAAGGATTTTAAAAAGAGTATGACGGTGTTCAACGAGCTTTCAAAGCCGCCCAAGGGCTACACCGGCGACGATTGGTGGCAGTACGACGTTAAGATGAACTGCTTCCAGACGCAGAGCGCCGATAAGGATATGGAAATGTATATGCTTATACACAAGGCGTCCACGCCCGATATAGGCTACGGTACTATGGCGCTCAGAACCGACTTTATATCAAAGGTTATATATGACGGCTTAATGAACGGAAAAACTACAACGGGCGCTGCAATAGACTCAATAAAAACAACGCATAACAAAACCCTGGATTCTATGTACAACTCCTCAAATAATCCGGTATTCAAGTAATTTTCCAACGAAGCTGCCGAACATAAAAAAGGCAGCTTTGTTTCTGAAAGGAATGAAGCTTTAATGAAAAAAAGACTGTTAGCCGGCATTATGTCGCTGCTTATGGCGGTGTCGGCGATAGGTATAGGGCTGTCGGCTGCCGCCGCGAACGACGACGGATATACTTCCTTCAGACTGACGGATTTGCCAAACCAGAATTATAAATATTACAGCACACTTTACGGGGATTGCCTTAATGTAGGGAACGCCTCGGGCGGTGGGTATCATATTTTGTGGAAAAACGGCTCTACAAACCACAGAATCCCGCTCGGCAAAACTTTAGCTATAAATAATTTGAGCCTGAAATTCAATAATTTCAAGCTTTTAAGCGGCGGGCGCGCCCGATTTGCAATATTTATGGATACTGTGTCAACCTATCAGTACAGTATGTACCGCGATAGCTGCATAATCGTTCTTGACGCGACCGACGGCAAGCTTTACACCGTGAGATACGGCGGGGGCAGCCCTAATGCGAATATATGGATACCCATAATCACCGACAGCAGGCTTTCATATGAAAATTTAAAGGAAAAGGAATTTTATATTGACTTTTCCGTTTCGGCAAATAATTCCTGCGTTGTAACTGTTTCCTACGGTGAAACGGCTGTTTCGGGAACAGTGCCTGCCGATGTTTTCGATTATGTGAGCAATACCGAGGCGGTAAACCTGCAGTTCTCCGCAATGGAAAACGGACTGAATGAAAACGCTGAGGTAAACCAGAAATTGGATGTGGTAGGCTACAAATATTCTATTGTGGAATCGCTTGTAAAGCGCATTGAGGCTTTACCCGAAACAATAACCGTAGAAACAGCGGGAGAAGTGAACGAGTGCAAGGCGCTTTACGATTTATTAAGCGCTGCCGATAAGGGCAAGGTAACCAATTACGAGAAGCTTAAAAAAGCATTAGAGCAGGCGGCGAAATTTCTGGATAATACAGGCTGGACGCTTATAAACGAGAGTAACCTTACGCACAGCCTTGATTATTTAAACGGACCGAACCGCTGGCCGGATAATTTTAAAATGGCAAAATCGGAAAACGGCGGATTAAACCTTAAATGGACAAACGGCACAACCAACCACAGGCTTGTGCTGGTAAACGCGCTTTCGATTGATAAGCTGCAATTAAAGCTTTACAACCTTGTGCGAAGCTCAGGCGAAAATGCACGATTGGCGCTTTATATGTGGAATGAACGCGATACCCAGTACAGTATGTACCGCGATAGCTGCGTTATAATATTGGACGCGGCGGCAGGTATGCTTTACACCGTGAAATACGGCGGCGGAAACCCGAACACTAATATATGGACGCCTATAATTACCCCCGAAAGCTCAAACGGCTTTTTGAAGTATGATAACATAAAGGGCAGGGAAATAGTCTTCGGCTTTGAGGTACAGACCGACGGAACGTGCCTTGTAAAGATAGCGCTCAGCGCTTCGGATTTTGTTACGGGAATTATTCCCGCCGATGTTTTTGATTATATTACCGATAAGGAAAACGTTTATTTTAATATATCGGCAATGGAAAACGGGCAAAATGAAAATGCAAAGGTTACGCAAAGCGTTGATTTTATAGGCTTTAAGGAGTATGCTCCGTCAGCCGCTGAATTGCTTACCGAGCGAATAGCGGCGCTGCCCGAAAAAATCACTTCGGAATTTTATGCCGAGGTTAAAATATGTGATGCACTTTATCAGGCGCTTTCGGGCGATGAGAAGGCGCTTGTTACAAATTACGAAAAGCTTAAAGCCGCAATTTCGCTTGCAGCCGTCGCAGCGGATAACAGCGGGTATACTATAATTACCGGCAACGCCGATCTTTCCCAAAGCCTGCAGGGAATAAACGGAATATGGAGCGAATTTGCGGTTGAAAAGGTGGAAAACGGCGGTGTGAGAATGAAGTGGACGGCTGCTCCCTCTAACCGCAGAATAGGAACAAACACCAAATATCCGCTGGACGGACTTAACCTGAAATTTAACAGGCTTGTAAGAATTTCGGGCAAGGCGAACAAATTTGCCCTTCTTTTATCCGATAAAATGGACGTACAGTACAGCAGATATAAGGAAATAGTCGGCTTTGTGTTCGATTTTGAAAGCGGAAAGCTTTATAAAACGGATTTTGACCCGACCGTGGGTGCTTCGGGAGAAAATGTTTTAACGGCGATTATTTCCGATGACCGTTTGCTTTATGAAAATATAGCGGGCAGGGAATTTACGGTTTCCTTTGATAAGCGTGATGACAACGGCTTTGATTTGACCTTGAAATTTGAAAACGGCGAATCGGCAGCAGCGCAGATTTCGGCGGAATATATTTCAAAGCTGAACAGCCCTGATGAGGGCGCGTATTTCGTTTTTTCCTCCTTCTCTGAGGATAGGTGCAGCCAGGTTATTGATTATGTGGGCTATAAATATGTTTATAAATCAAGCCCGGACAGCGCAACGCAGGCTGTAATAGACGGAATAAACGCTTTGCCTGCAAAGCCCGGAATTTCCGACGGCGATAAAATAAGAGCGCTGAAGGCGGCATATGACGCGCTCAAACAATATCAGGCGCGCCGCGTTACAAATTACGGTGTGCTGACAAGCGCGATTGAAATGTATTCGCAGGCTTTAAAAGAGGAAAGCCGCTACGACGAAAACGGTTGGTACATACCCGATTTAAACGATTGCGGTCTTCTTCAGGCGGCGGGCAACGATTATGTGCCGCCGAAAATGAGCGAAATACCGTTTAACGGCGGAATAAGCCAATCCTATTTCTATACCGGCTACGGAAACGCCCAGTCTATAAACCACGCTTTCAGGCTTGACGGTCTTGCAATAAGATTTAATAATTTCAAAATACTTTCCGAAAGCTGCAACGGCTTTTGGCTGTATGTTCAAACCTCAACAAACAAGCTCGCATATTGGGCAAATTCGTGGGATTCGGCGCTGCGCGGCGTGGCTTTCCTTTTCGGGAGAGACAACACACTGTATATAAACGGCGGAAACTCCATAACCAAAACAGCGCTGATTACCAACCCGCTGCTTTCAAGGGAAAGCCTTACGCAAAATGAATTTACAATAGGCTTTAAAGCAAACGGCGAAACATTTGACGTTATAGTAACGGTGGGTGATAACGACCCGCTTACCGCTACCATAGAAAAAAAACAACTTGACGCCGCCTCGGTTCTTGATACCGAAAACTGCTACATTTCTACCGTTTGCAATTACGAGGCGGGCGATAAGCTGTTTAAGGGCTCTATTGATATTACGGGCATAAAATTTGTTCCCTACAGCCCGGCGGAAATTGCTGAGTGGAATGCGGTTATTGACCTTATAAATAAAATTCCCGAAAATATTACCCTTGCCGATGAAGGCAGTCTTATTTCGGCGCTTAACGCATATTTATCGCTTTCAAAAGCGGAAATGCGCAGCTTTGTAACCAACTATTCAAAGCTTACGGCGGCATTTGTAAGGCTGCACGATATAAAGCTTAAACAGAATATTGACGTCTACACCGGAAAAGCGGCATGGTATACACCTGAGACGCCGGCGGAAACCGTTACGCGCTATGTGTATATAGAGAGTGATGAAAACGGAGGTAATACGGCATACGAATCCGAAAATCCCGCAAATACCGGCGAACCCAAAAAGGTAATAAAGAAACGCCCAATTTGGCGAAAGGCTAAGGGTAATGATAACGCGCAAGGCGCCGACCGCTTGTGGTGGCTTGCTATTCCCGCAGCAGCTTTGGTGCTGAGCGGAGCAGCTGCCGCGTTGATTATATGCCGAAAAAAGAAAAACAGAAGGGGATAGGTAAAGAAATATGCTTAAAAAATTATTATGCATTTTATGCTCGGCAGTGCTGGTGGCGGCGGCAGGAAATGCTTTTGCCGTATCTGTTTTTGCTGAAAGCGGCTATATAAACAACAGCGATGTTATGCCCAAGTGGGTTGACGTTACCGACCCCTCAATAACGGTTGATGAAAACGGCTCGCCCGATTGGCTTAAGGACCTTGTTATAGTTCATCTTGCGGTGAATAAAAAAAGTCCCGACGGCACACTTATGGGGCTTTTGCCGATACTTGACCACTATGCCGAAACAGGAATAAACGGACTGTGGCTTTCGCCGCTCGGCAAGCACGATAATAACCCGTATTTAAACGAGGGATGGCACACTATCGATTCGGATTATACCGGCACAGAGGATTTTGACGAGAGCTTAAAGGTTTTAAAGAAATTCTCGGATGAATGTCACAAACGCAATATAAGGCTTTTTTTGGACTTTACCTCATGGGGGCTCAGTCCCAAAACCGACTTGAAACAAAGTCATCCTGAGTTTTTCACCGGTCAGACGGCGGCATTCGGCGCTCTTATAATAGCATGGGAAAACCCCGACCTTATAGAGTTTTATGTAAATACCGTTGTTAAAATATGTACTGCAGCCAATATTGACGGTGTACGCTACGATGTTGAGCCGAGGTATTCCGGCTATATTCCCGCGGAAATGATTAAAAGCCGCCTTTATAATATGGGCAGAAAAATGGCGTTTATAAGCGAGCTTGGCAACGACCGCGTAGGCGCTTATGACCTTGAGCAATGGGGAGTAAACCCGCCTGATTTTTCAACTACATATCCGTTTAGGGGCTTTATTGAAAAATATAATATTGTAGACGCCGTTAAAACAGGCTCGATTCTCGGAACAGATACCGACGTTGCCAACGAGGAGGGCGGCAGAAACCATTATTATACCGTGCAGCTTACTTGCCACGATTCATATAATTACGCCGTTTGCGGAAATCGGCTGTTAATGGGCTACAGCGCGCTGTTCACGCCGTTTGTGCCGTTGTGGGAAATAGGCGAGGAATTTAATAATCCGTTTACGACGCCGGGATATACTCTTTTTACAAACCCCACTGATTTTTCCTATAAGAATGTAAACCGTGATTTTTATGAGGATGTTAAAAAGCTTTTCAGAATACGCTGGAAATATGCGGATATTTTTGCAAATAACACGGAAAGCTGCATAAAGCAGGCTAATATTTGCAAGGTAATTGCCGACGGCGCAGAGGAAATTCAGCCGTATGCGAGATTTGCGGGCAACAGAGCGATTGTTATTGTGCCGAATATCAGCAGCAATATAAGAACTGATTTTAACGTTTATACACCGTTTACCGATGCGGGAATAGACGGCTATAAATCATATGTTATTACCGATTTGCTGAACGATAAGGTTATAGCAAAGGGTGAAGCCCGCGATATTGCGAAATTCAGCGTTAAAATTCCCTATGAAAATCAGGGCGTGTATTTAATTGAGGGCGTAGGCGCACGCAGCACGTCGTCAGCCGGCGGCAAAACAGAGGAGGTTATAAAGTACGTTTATAACACCTCTGCAAAGGGCGATATAACCACCGCGAGCGATACCGAAAGCACCGATGCGAGCGGAAATGCAGATAACGGCGGCTCTCAGAGCAGTACCCCCTCAAAGCCTAAGGGCAGCACAGTGAAAAATAATGAGGAAAACAGCGGCAAAACAGTTTTAATAATTGCGATATCCGCGGTGGCGGCAGCGGCGGTATTGACCGCAATTATAATAATAGTAAAAAAGAAACGGTAATTATAAACCGGCAGCGCTTTAACAGGAGGGTAAACGTTGAGTCCTTACAGATTAAAAAGGCTATTGTGCGGAGTCACCGCGGCGGTAATAACAGTTACGGCAGCGGCGGGCGGCAAGGTATTTGCCGAGGAAAGCAATGGCAGGGAATTGTATTTCCCGGAGAATACCCTCACAGAGGGAGCGACCGACTACAGCAGCTACATTTCAGGGTATGTACAGGCGGATAATTCCGGTGAAGTAATAGTGCTCGACACCGATAGTATTCAGAATAATAATTCCGTACTTTACGAAAGCTATAAGGGCGGAAAGGGTAAATCCGTTTATATTGCAGAGGGGAAACAGGAAACCTGGGACTTTAATGTTAAAAAAACGGGGTTTTATACGCTTTCGGTGAATTATTACCCGGTTGAGGGGTATCAAAGCCCTATTCAGACGGATATATTGCTTGACGGAAAGCTGCCGTTTAAGGAGTCGAGCGGCGTTACGTTTTCAAGAGTATGGAACGATACTGAAAAAAGCAAAGCCTATGATACGCAGGGTAACGAGATATTGCCCGGTCAATCGGAGTTTCCGCGTTGGATGTCGGCGTTTGCAGAGGACGGTACGGGCTATTCGGGCGGCGCGCTTAAATACTATCTTACCGAGGGCAGCCATACCCTCACCGTGAAATGCAGCCGCGAAAATATACTTATAGGCTCGCTTGAATTTTCCGCGGTTGAGCCTGTGCCCGAATATGCGGCTGTGGCGGCGGGGTATGAAAAATCAGGGTATAAATCCGTTTCGCCAAAGGCAGCCGTTACTGTTCAGGGGGAGAACGCCGCGGCTAAATCAGACCAGACGCTTTATCCTCAGGCAGACAGAACATCGCCGAGCGTTGAGCCGTATAATGCGGCGCATATATGCTATAACACCATAGGCGGCTCTCAGTGGAAAACCGCCGGGCAATGGATCGAATGGCAGGTAGAGCTGCCTGAAAGCGGACTTTACACGATCTCCGCGCATTTTAAGCAGGCGCTGAAATCAGGCAATGCAAGTGTTAGAGAGCTTTACATAGACGGCTCTTTGCCGTTTGCCGAGGCGGCGAATATAACCTTTCCGTATAAAGGCAGCTGGCAGCTTTCGGCAATTTCGGATGAAAACGGAACGCCTTACAGCTTTTATCTTGTAAAGGGCGTCCACACGCTCAGGCTGAAGGTCGGGCTTGGCAAAAGCGCGGACGTGCTTTTGCAGGCGGGTAAATATTTAAGCGAGCTGAACCGTATTTACAGGGAGATAGTCGTTGTTACAGGTGCATCACCCGATATGTACCGCAGCTATAACCTTGATAAGGTAATACCCGATACAATAGCGGATATGAAAAAAATATGCGGTCAGCTGAAAGAGCTTGAAAAAAGCGTGAGCGCGTCGGGCGGCGGCACGGATAAAAACCTTGCCGATATAAAAAGGATATATGTTCAATTAGAGCAAATGACGGCGGACAGCGACACTATACCCAAGCGCCTGACGAATTTTAAGGATAATATTTCTTCCTTCGGCGCATGGATAAATTTGGCGGCAGAGCAGCCGCTTGAGCTTGATTATATCGCCTTTAACCCTTTAAACCGAGAGCTCGGCAAGGGTGACGCGGGCTTTCTTGCTATGACAAAGCATTACCTTACCCAGTTTGTATGGTCGTTTGTAACCGACTATGCGTCGGTAGGGCAGATGACCGATGATTTAACAAGAAAAATTACTGTATGGCAGACAACCGGCAGGGATCAGGCGCAGGTTTTGAAATCGCTCATAAACAGCTCGTTTACACCGAAAAGCTCTGTTTCGGTGGATTTACAGCTTGTTTCGGCAAATTCGCTTATGTCGGCAATACTTGCCGGAATAGGACCTGATGTATCGCTCGGCGTGGGTCAGGATACGCCAATGAATCTTGCGCTGCGCAACGCCGTAACGGATCTGTCGCAGTTTCCCGATCTGTCCGATTTGCTTTCGGAATTTTCGGAAAGCACCTGCAAGCCGTTCCGTTTCGGCGACGGTATATACGCTTTGCCTGAAACTATCAATTATCCCATGCTGTTTTACAGAAAGGATATATTAAAAGAGCTCGGCATTGAAATTTCCGACCTTGAAACATGGGATAAAATACTGAAAAACGTATTGCCCACGCTTAAAAAAAGCTCACTTTCCTTCGGCGTTCTGCCCTCGATGAACAATTACCTTATGTTCCTTTATCAGCGCGGAGGGCGGCTGTATACCGACGGCGGGAAAAATGTCGCGCTCGATTCGGTTGAGGCCGTGGGCGCTATGCGGGATTATTCAATGCTTTACACACAGTATGGGCTTGAACTGGCGTTTGACTTTGCCAACCGTTTCCGCAGCGGCGAAATGCCGGTGGCGGTGACCGAATTTACCGCCTATAATCAGCTTACGGTTTTTGCACCGGAAATTAAGGGAGTATGGGGAATGCTGCCCGTGCCCGGGCGGGATATCGGCGACGGAATAAACCATTCCTGCATATCCACCGTTTCGGGCGATATAATTCTTGCAAAATCAAAGGATAAAGAGTCTTCATGGGAATTTCTTAAATGGTGGCTTTCGGCGGAAAGACAGGCGGCATACGGTAAATCGATAGAAAGCACGGTGGGTTCGGCTGCAAGATATAATCCTGCAAACAGCAAGGCTTTCGGGACGGTTCAGTGGGATTCGGATGTACGCGCAAGCCTTATGTACCAATCAAAGCTTGCAAGCCCGATAGACGAGGTGCCCGGCGGGTACTTTACCTCGCGGCTTTACGATTTCGCTTTCAGGGATATTGTGTATAAAAACAAGGACGTTCGCGCTGCTATGACCGACGCAGCGCTCGATATTAACACGGAAATGCGCACAAAGCGCGAGGAATACGGTTTGGAATAATATATTTAGGGTGATTGGCAATGAAAAAAACCGAGTGCAACGCATTGAAAAAAACGCCTGCGATAATAAAATATCGCGAGGACTATTTGTTTATGCTGCCGTATCTTTTAATTTTTGCAATATTCACGGTGTTTCCGGTTCTTGTGGCAATGTTTTTCAGCCTTACCCGTTTTGACATTGTGCAGCTGCCGCATTTTACGGGCTTGAAGAATTATTTCAGGCTTTTTATTGAGGACAGTCTTTTCCCGCTGGCGCTTAAAAACACGCTTCTGCTTGCGGTTATAACAGGACCGGGCGGCTTTTTTCTGAGTCTGCTGCTTGCGTGGGTCTTAAATGAATTTGACGACAGGCTGAGGGCTGTGCTTACAATGCTTTGCTATGCTCCTACGCTCAGCGGCGGCGCATATATGATATGGAATATAATTTACAGCGGCGACTCATACGGCTTTTTAAACGGAATACTTATAAATCTCGGTATAATTTATTCGCCCATACAGTGGCTTACCGATTCAAAATATATGATGATTTCGGCAATAATAGTTATTTTATGGATGAGCTTCGGCTCGGGCTTTCTTTCAATGATAGCCGGCTTTAAAAACGTTGATCGTACGCAGTATGAGGCTGCGGCGGTAGACGGAATAAAAAACAGGTATCAGGAGCTTTGGTACATCACCATGCCATCTATGAAGCCGCAGCTTATGTTCAGCGCGGTCATGAGCATTACAAGCTCCTTTGGAATGGGTGATATCATAACCGCGATTTACGGCTTTCCAAGCTCAAATTACGCCTTATACACATTGGTGCATATGCTTCAGGATTACGGCAACACACGGTTCGAAATGGGCTATGCCTCGGCTATTGCAACGGTGCTGTTTTTGATAATGGTGCTTTCAAACCATTTTGTTCAAAAGCTGATAAGAAAGGTGGGAAACTGAATGAAAAGCTTGCGCGCGCTTAACAGAAGCGGTAAGGTGAACCGCTCAAGGCTCGGAACGGCGGCGCTTTTTATTGTGCTGTTTTGCTTTGCCTGTGTTATGGCTTTTCCTATGGCGCTTATTATTGCAAATGCGTTTAAGCCGCAGGATGAGCTGTGGGTGTTCCCGCCGAGACTTATACCGAATAATCCCACAACCGAGAATTTCCGTAATATGTTTACGGTTATGTCAAACTCGCAGGTGCCGTTTTTAAGATACATTTTCAATACGGTTTTAATAACCGCAACAGGCACTGTCGGTCATATAATACTTTCATCAATGTGCGCCTTTCCTCTGGCAAAGAAGAAATTCCCCGGGCGTAACGTCATATTCAAAATTGTGGTGCTGGCGCTTATGTTCAACGCAACCGTTACCGCAATTCCGAATTTTCTTACAATGACCTGGCTGCACTGGATAAATACATATCTCTCGTTAATAGTTCCCGCGTTTGGGGCGCCTATCGGGCTATACCTTATGAAGCAGTTTATCGAGCAGCTGCCCGATTCTCTTTTGGAAGCGGCGCGTATAGACGGCGCAAGCCAGTGGCAGACTTTTTGGAAAATTGTTATGCCGAACGTAAAGGCGGCGTGGCTTACGCTGTTTTTGCTCTCCTTCCAGAGCCTTTGGGGAATAGGCGCTACAAGCTATATTTACAAGGAAGAAATGAAAACCCTGCCCTATGCTTTGGGACAAATTTTGTCCGGCGGTATATCGCGCGCCGGCGTGGGGGCGGCAGTTTCGGTATTTATGCTTATTGTTCCGGTTATGATTTTCATTTTCAGCCAGAGCAACATTATTGAAACAATGGCGTCCTCCGGTATGAAGGAATAACGCACGGCTTTACGCAGTAAGGAGTTATAAATGAAAAAACGATATATAACACTCTTAATTATCGCAGTAATGGCTGTAATAATGCTTTCCCCCGCCACGTCGGCGGCGGATATAACGGAGGATCTGCCGTATTCTGCGTACTCCTATAATAATTCCGATAAGCCCGTTGCGCTTCCCGCACCGTATACGGTTACAAAAACGCTTATAGGCGAGGATATGGAAACAGCCCCGTTTACCGATTTAAACGATATTTTCTACGACGGAGCAGATACGGTTTATATCTGTGACAGCGGAAACAACAGAATTGTTATAACCGATACGGACTTTAAAATTAAAAAAATCCTCTCTGATTTTGAAAACGGCGGAAATCGCGACGGTTTCAGCACCCCGGGAGGAATTTATGCAAACGAAAATCTGATTTACATTGCCGATACGGGCAATTCAAGGATAGCGGTATTTGATAAAAAGACCTTTAAGCTGAACAGAATAATTGAAAAGCCCGAAATACTTCTTTTGGGCGATGATTATACCTTCAGCCCCACCGATATAACGGTAGATAACGCCGGGCGCATTTATGTAATTGCCACGGGAATAAACCAGGGACTTATATGCCTTGATGAAAACGGGAAATTCAGCACCTTTTCGGGTGCGCCGCAGGTTACGCCGAATATGGCGGAGCGGCTTTGGAGAAAATTCGCCACAAAGAAGCAGCTTGAACAAATGCAGCAATATGTGCCGACTGAGTATTCCGCCGCGCTTATTGATAAAAACGGCTTTATATATGCGGTGTCGCAAAGCTCGGTTGATACTCCGGTAGCAAAGCTTAACAGCGAGGGAAAAAATGTTCTGGTAAAGCCGAGCGCCGATTTTAAATACGGCGATCTGGCGTATGACAGCAAGGAAACACCGGGCTTTACAGATATAGCGTTGGATGAAAACCAATCGTATTTTTTGCTTGACTCAAAGCACGGCAAAATATACACCTACGCCCGCGACGGCTATTTAATGTATGCTTTCGGTGGAAGCGGCTCGCAGAAGGGACTTTTTCTCTCTGCGGGGGCAATTGAAATAATAAACGGCAAAATAGCCGTTGCCGACCGCATAAAGGGGTCTATTACACTGTTTGAGTGCACTCAGTTCGGCAAGAGCGTTAATCTTGCGCTGAAACAGTTTGACGACGGCGAGTACGAGGAAGCGGGAAAAACCTGGAAAAACATTTCCGAAATGGCGTCGGGCTATATATTGGCACAGGTAGGAATTGCGAAAACCGATATTCAGCACCGCGATTACCGCGCCGCTATGAAAAGGCTCAAACCCATAAATGAAAGGGAACTGTATGCCGACGTTTTTGAACGTATGAGAGATGAGTTTATAAAGAATAATTTTTATAAGCTTATAGCGGCGGCTGTTGTGTCAGCAGCGGCGGCGGTGGTTATTAACAGGCTTTTGAGAAAATCCGAAGCGTATAACCGCATAAAACAAAGCGATACGCTGAGGTATCTCAGATACACGCGGTATCTTATTTTCCACCCGTTTGACGGCTTTTGGGATATAAAGCGCGAAAAAAAGGGAAATGCCCGCACCGCCTTAATAATTTTAGCGCTGTTTATTTTATGCTACGGCATTAGGGCGCAGTTCAGCGGATATGTTGTTACGGGCATTATAAGCAGCGAGATAAACGCCCTTTACAGCATAGCTATGATTATTATTCCGCTCGGCTTTTGGGTGGTTTCAAACTGGTGCTTTACCGCCCTTATGGACGGCGAGGGGAATATGAAGGATATATTCACCGCCTCGTGCTACGCGTTGACGCCGTATGTGCTGTTCAGCGTGCCTATGTTCATATTCTCGCATATTTTAACCTCATCCGAGGCGGCGTTTTATAATGTTGCCGATACCGTGTGCCTTATATGGGTGTTACTGCTGCTGTTTTTCGGTATGATGACGACCCACAGCTATTCGCTTTCAAAGTCGCTTCTTACCGCAGTGCTTACACTGGTGGGAATTTGTCTTATGATTTTTATTCTTCTGCTTATAACCAACGTTATGCAGCAGGTGATAGTGTATTTTTACAATATTTACAAGGAACTTTTGTTCCGCACTTATTAGAGTCGGTATTATGGGAGGATTTCGTAAATGGTAAAAATCAAAAGAGCGTCTTTGGTGTTTTTATGCCTTGTTGTGCTTTTAAATTGCCTGGTCGGCTGCTCCGCCGAGAAAACGGCGGCTGTAAAAATGCCGGCGGAGACTTACGAAAACGACTCGGATTGGAGCACGGAGGACGGCGGGACGGTAACGCTTGAAAACGGCTCTGTAAGGCTTTGCTTTGATTGCTCCACAACGCATTTTACCGTTGAGGATTTAAGGAGCGGAAAGAGCTACTCCTCTGTGCCGGAAGCGGGCGGCGGCTCGTTATCCGATGAAAATGCCGAAAGGCTGCGTTCAGAGCTTACGCTTACATATTATAAGCAGCAAAGTGAAGCGGAGCTTATGTATTCGGCAAAGGATTCGGTTGACGGCGGGAATTTCAGAGTGCTGAAAAGCGGCGATGCTGTAAGGGTATATTACAGCTTTGGAGAGAACGCCGATAAATATTTTGCACCGCACGTTTTCAAAAAAGAGGATTTTGAAAAGCTTGTTTTAAGCAAGCTTGAAAATACGAACGAAAAGCGCAGAATATCCGGCTATTATAGGCTTTACGGTGATGATAAATCGGCAAGCGGGTATTACGAAATGCTTGAAAAATATCCGTCCCTTAAGAAAAACAAGCTTTATATATTAGAGGCGGAGGATAACGCAAACGCCCTTTCGGAAATAACCGATTTTATGACAAGGGTAGGCTACACGCGCGAGCAATACGATAAAATTGTAAAGGAACTGGATATAACCGTTTCAGGCGGCGAAAAGGCGGGCTTTACCATACCTGTGGAATACAGACTTTGCAGCGACGGCTTTACAGCCATGGTTCTTTCGGGTATGATTTCAGAAAACAGCGCAGAGTGTCGGCTGCAAAGCGTTGATTTTTTAGAGTATTTCGCGGCGCGCGGCAATGACTCTGCAGGGTATTACGTGGTGCCTGACGGCTCGGGTACGCTGATAAAAATAAACGGCTCATATAAAACAGATTTTTCGCAAAGCTTTTACGGTACCGATTTTTCCACATTGGGGGAGGGCGGTAAAACATATCGGAATCTTATGCTGCCTATTTACGGTATAAGTGAAAGCGACGGCGGAATATTGGCGATTGTTGAGTCTGCCGCCGAGGTTGCAAAGCTCAATATAAAAACCATAGGCAATTCAGCGCCCACAAACCATATATATACCGATTTTACACTGAAAGCGGTGGATGTTACAGATATAGGCGAGAAAACAAACGTGCCGGTTTATAATATTTTTTCAAATCACCGGCTGAAAATATCGCCGAAAATAAAATTTGTGCTCCTGGAAAGCGGTAGGGCTGAATTTACCGATATGGCTGAATATTACAGAAATTACCTATTGGAAAACAAGGGCATAAGCGAGCGGAAAACAGAAAATACGCCGCTGTACCTCGATTACCTTTGTATGATTTTAAAACCTGCCTCGGTTATGGGTGTTTCCTACAATAAAAAAACAGTGCTTTCTACTGTGAGCGAGATTACCGAAACGGTAAAAAAGCTTATTGAGAGCGGTGTGAACGGTATTGCGGTAAGGCTTAGGGGCTACGGTGCTGGCGGGCTTACCAATAAGGCGTATAACCGCTTTGAAATTGACCCGAAGGTAGGCTCGGTAAAGGAGTTTGAAACTCTTTCGGAAATTTTGAGGAAAAACGGTGGGGAACTGTATCTTGACGCTGATTTTCAATTTGTTTATTCCGGCGGAAACGGATTTTCAAAAAAGAACTCCGCCGCGCATTACCTTAACAGAGCGGTGGTTTATAACGGCGGGTACGATATAGTAACCGGAAGGCGCAATTCGCTTATGCTACCCTGCTATTTCGTTTCCCCAACCGCTTATTCGGAGTATTCGCTGGGCTTTTTAAGGAGCGCCGAAAAGAAATTTTCAAAGGGGAAGCAGCCGAGGG
>URNB01000030.1 GCA_900549055.1 uncultured Oscillospiraceae bacterium | reverse complement strand
GCTTCTTCTGTCTCGTAAAGTTTTTCACTTTCTTTGAATATTTCTCCGATTTTTTGATGAAATCTTCCGTTATCTGTGTTATACTGTTTTTTCCTACATTTATTTTACACTAAGGAAAAAAAGTTCTTGACATTTTGTTTTTTCATGCTATAATAAAATAGTAATCATTACTGATTTAGGTGAGACAATGAAAAACTTTTCACGGCAGCGTGAGGAAATAATAAGGGTTCTCCGCTCAACCGACACACATCCCACCGCGGCTTGGGTATATTCCAAGGTTAAAGAGGCAATACCTAATATAAGCCTCGGCACGGTGTACCGCAATCTTGCGGCATTAAGCGTATCGGGCGAAATACTTTCGCTCTCGGTCGGGGACGGCTTTGAGCATTTTGACGGCAATGCCGCCCCGCACGCGCATCTTCACTGCCGAAGCTGCGGCAAAATTTTTGACGCGCCGGTGCATGGTGATCCGCTTGCCGATATCGCAAGAGCGAACGGCTTTGAACCGGAGACCTCGGTTTATATTGAATACGGCGTCTGTGAAAAGTGCAAAAAAGCAAATTAATCCCGATAAAACACACCGGGTTTAATATTAAAAAAATTTGGAGGATTTAAAAATGAAAAAATTTGTATGTCTTGTTTGCGGTTATGTTTATGAGGGCGAGTCCGCTCCCGATGAGTGCCCGATCTGTCATGCCCCCGCTTCGAAATTTGCAGAGCAGGCAGCCGAGAAAACCTGGGCGGCAGAGCATGTTGTAGGCATTGCCAAGGGTGTCGATCAGAGAATAATCGACGGTTTGCGTGAGAACTTCAACGGCGAATGCACCGAGGTGGGAATGTACCTGGCAATGGCGCGCGTGGCTCACAGAGAGGGCTATCCCGAAATAGGTCTATACTGGGAAAAGGCAGCCTTTGAGGAGGCAGAGCATGCCGCTAAATTCGCAGAGCTTTTGGGCGAGGTCGTAACCGACAGCACAAAGAAAAACCTCGAAATGCGCGCCGACGCCGAAAACGGCGCAACCATGGGCAAATTTGAGCTTGCAAAGCTTGCAAAGGAGCTTAATCTCGACGCTATTCACGATACCGTTCACGAGATGGCTAAGGACGAAGCCCGACATGGCAGAGCCTTTGAGGGTCTTCTCAAGAGATATTTCAATAAATAATATTGCATTTACCCCGATTAAAACGGCAGTCACAGATCAAAACCTGTGGCTGCCGTCTTTGTTTTTCTACTTAAATTTTGTTTTTCCGAATTGCCGTATTATTTTTCTTCCGAGCCGAATTCCTTTTTCAGCATTTCCGAAATATCGCCTGCTAAACGGTATTTTCCCGACTTCATTTCAGCGATTCCGGCATTCAGCAGGGTGTTAAGCCCGGCACGGTCGCATAGCCTTTCATACGCCTCGTTTGAGAGCACCACCAAATCGCCGGAGCCATTTTTTGTGATAAAAACCGGTTCGTTTGAGCGATTGCAGAACTCCGATATTTCGTTGTAATTATTCCTTAGATCCGAGCTTGGTCTGATCGACGGCATTTATTTCACCTCACGGATAATTAAAAAATATTGCAAAACCGCACGGTAATCACTGTACGGTTTTTTATTTATGCAATTGCATTGTTGCTATAATAACGGCTTCGCACTTAAATTTTTTAAATACTTTAATATTGCACCTATATAAGTGCAAAAATATTGTAGCACAAACCTATAATTATGTCAAGGGAATTTGTTCTCAAATAAGTGCAGGACGGCGGCAGCTTATGAATAACGAAATTGAAAAGATCATCGGGCGAAACATAAGGCGCCTGCGCGAGGGCTGCGGACTGACACAGGAAATGCTTTCCGCAAGACTTCAGACCGAGGGATGCGATATAACCCGAAGTGCCCTAGCAAAAATCGAAGTGGGACAGAGACATATATATGCGGACGAAATAATAATTTTAAAGAAAATATTGAACGCACCGTTTGAAGAAATACTGCGTACCGATACACAAATTTAAGAAAGGATAAAAAACGCTTAAAATCGGATAAATATTCCCTGTTGCGGCAGCTTCCTTTATATGGTAAAATCAAATCAAAGGAAGTTTTTTTGGGGGAACATATGAAAAAGAACGGAAAGAAAAAGGTTTCGGCAATAAAAAACAATCTGTATTTTTTAAAGCTTGTTTGGCAAATTTCTCCGGCGGCGGTAATACTCAATTTTTTCACAACCCTGCTGGGTTTTGCACAGTGGGTGTTTTATTCGGTATTTTTCTTACAGTATCTTTTCGGTGCGGCGGGCGCGCGCAAGTTTAGCGATATTCTCATTTTTATTTGGGCGGCGGCTGTTATAGATGTTCTTATAAGCATATACAACGCCTGGTTTTACGAAAGCTATATGTATAGGGAATATATTAAAATAGGCTATCGCCTTAATTTAAAGCTGTTTAAAAAGGCGCAGACCGCCGATATTTCCTGCTATGAAACGCCCGAGTTTTACAATATTTACACCAAGGCGGCTTCCGAGGCTGCCGCGCGCGCAATGTCGGTGCTTAATAATTGCTCCGCTGCCGTTTCCGCGCTCATATCCTCTGTAACCGTTATTGTTACAATGGCAAAAATAACTCCGCTTGCACTTATCTTTATAGCTCTGCCGCTTATAGGCAACCTGTTTTTCGGGAAAAAGTTAGGGCATGTGACATTTGAGATAGACAGAGACTCAACCCCCGCGCGGCGTCAAAAGGATTATGTAAACCGTGTGCTGTATTTCCGCAAATACGCTGCCGAAATCAGAACCACCGGTTTTTTCGGCGTGCTTAAAGAGGCGTATGGGCTTGCCGCGAAAAGAACGGTTGAGACAGCGCGGCAATACGCGCTTAAAAAATCGCTTTATTCGGGGGCAAAAAGCATTTTAATGTTTTTGCTCGGCTACGAGGGAATGTGGCTTTGCGCTGCAATACTCGGCATAAACGGGAAATTAGGCGTTTCTGATTTAATTGTGCTTTTAAACGCGATAGTAAGCGTTTCTTGGATGCTTAACAATTTTGAGCGGTCTGTTTCGGGGCTGTTTACCGACGCGGAGTTTATAGAAAATTTAAAGCAGTTTTTCGCGTACAAGCCTAAAATAGACGAGACTGCGGGCGGACTTGAAATGCCGGAGCGTGTGGAAAGCATAGAATTTAAAAATGTATATTTTAAGTATGATGGGGCGGAAAATTACGCGCTCGAAAATATAAGTCTTGTTTTAAACAGGGGCGACAGAAACGCACTTGTGGGAATAAACGGCAGCGGAAAAAGCACATTTTTAAAGCTGCTTATGCGGTTTTACGACCCCGAAAAGGGCGAAATACTTTTAAACGGCGTTAATATTAAAAAGTACGACGTTAATGAGTACCGAAAGCATATGGGCGTTGCTTTTCAGGATTTCGCAATGTTCTCGGCAACCGTGGCGGAAAATGTGCTTTTGGATGAGGTAAAGACAGCCGAAGACCGCGACCGAGTGATAACAGCCCTTAAAAAGAGCGATGTTTACGAGGATATTTTAAAGCTTAAAAACGGCATGGACACCGTGCTTACAAGAGAATTTGACGAAAACGGCGCAGAGCTTTCGGGCGGGCAGCGGCAGAAGATAGCCATTGCCCGCGCAGTGGCGAAAAGCAGCGACGTAATACTGCTTGACGAGCCCTCAAGCGCGCTTGACCCGATTGCCGAATACAAAATGTTTGAAACTATGGCGGGGCTTTGCAAAAATAAAGACGTTTTATCCGTAATAGTATCGCACCGCCTTTCATCGGCTGCGGTGTGCGAAAAAATATTTGTTTTTGATAAGGGCAAATTGGCAGAGCAGGGCACCCATAGAAAGCTGCTTGAAAACGGCGGTGTATACGCCGAAATGTTTAAAAAGCAGGCGCGGAATTATTTGACGGAGGCGGCGTATGAATAAGAAAACTCCCAAAAAACACAGCACCCTGTCAAATACGCTTTTCGCGCTTAAGTGGCAGTTTGAAATTGCGCCCGGCTACACCGTGTTTACGCTTATGCAGACCGTACTCGGCGATGTTGTAACGCTTTTTGAGCACACATTTTTAACGGCGTATATTATAAGCTGCGTTGAGCAGAAGAAAACGCTTACCGATGTGCTGTATTTTTTAATTCCGGTGGCAATAGCCGTGTTTATAAAGCTAATGCTTAACACTGTTTTCGACGCTTACATAGCGCCCGGCGAAAGGGAAAAAATACAAATGAAAATGCGTATGCGGCTTTATGAAAAAGCGGCTTCTTTAGAGCTTGCAAGGTATGACGACTCAGGATTTTACAATGACTTTGTTTGGGCAATGCAAAAAGCGCCCGACCACATAACGGGAGCAGTCGGGGCGTTTAATACGCTTTTAAGCCGAATTACGGTAAGCATTATCGCGGGTGCGTATATCGTTTCGGTTGACGCGTCCTCGCTTTTAATTTTAGTCTTTTTAATTCCGTTTACATATTTTTCCGGGCGTGCGATAAATAAGCGCGCAATGAAAATGCAAGAGGAAATTGTGCCCGTGCAAAGGCGCAGCGACTATGTGAGCAGAATTTTTTACCTTGCCGATTATGTAAAAGATCTAAAAACCGGCAATATAAGCCCGAAATTGGAAAAGGATTTATCCGATTCTACCGAAGAAATGCGCGCAATAGTTAAAAAGCGCCAAAAACCCATAATCGCGCTGAATGTCGCAACAAACTCCGCAGCCGGTCTTATAATAAGCGGCGTATATCTTTCCTACCTGTTTTTTAGGGCTTTGGTGCTCGGCAAGTTCGGCTTAGGCACGCTGCTCGGCGTTTACAATTCAACCCAAAACCTCAACGGATGGGTTCTTACCGCCGTTGCGAAATTGCCCGAATTTCAAAATCACAGCCTTTATATTTCAAAGCTGCGCCGTTTTTTGGAAACCGAAAACACTATGAAGGACAGCGGGCGCTCAGCCTTACCCGCGGGCGGCGATATAGTTCTTCGCAATGTGGAATTTACATACCCCGGGAACAGCGAGCCGACCCTAAAGGGGGTTAACTGCTCATTTAAAAAGGGCGAAAAGGTGGCGCTTGTGGGCTTTAACGGCGCGGGTAAATCTACGCTTATAAAGCTGCTTTTAAGGCTTTACGACCCGACCGTCGGCGAAATAAGCTACGGCGGGGAGAATATAAAAAGCTACCGAATTGCGGATTACAGGGGCTGTTTCGGCGTTCTGTTTCAGGATTACGAGCTTATAGCAACCGACCTTGCGCACAACATATCAGCCGATAATAAACCGCTTGATATAAATAGGGCGGACGAGGCGCTTAAAAGATCTGCGTTTTGGGATAAGTTTAAAACTCTGCCGAGCGGCTATGAAACGCAGCTTACAAAGGAATTTGATGAGAGCGGCTTTAACCCCTCGGGCGGCGAAAAGCAGAAAATAGCGCTTGCGCGGGTGCTTTACGCCGATTCCGATATAATAATATTGGATGAACCCTCGGGCGCGCTTGACCCAATTGCGGAATATACCCTTAATAAAACCGTGACCGAGCTTTCAAGCGATAAAACAGTAATAATTATTTCTCACAGGCTTTCCACAACCCGCTTTGCCGATAAAATTTATATGCTGGCAAACGGCGAAATTATCGAAAGCGGCACTCACGAGAAGCTGATACGGCAAAACGGCAAATACGCCGAAATGTTCCGCCTGCAGGCTGAAAAATACAGATGAAATTTGAAAGGAGAAATACATCATGGGAGTAAATTGCGGTTTGGCGGCAATTGAGATGACCGACAGTCAGGGGCTGATTGTCGGCGCTATATTTATTGCGGCTTTAATTGGAACCATTGTGTGGGCATGCGTAAGCGAGGTCAAAAAAAGAAAAAAGCAGCTTTTAGAGCTTGAAAGCGAAGAATATACTCCGCCGCCGATTGAGGAGCATATTGCGCGGATTAATTTCAAGAACGCGGAGATATTGCATACCGGAATTGATACACCGCAGCATTACAGCGATTATTACGCCGTTTTCGAGTTTGACGGAAAGGAAACAAAGCTTTCCGTTCCCCCGAAAATGTATGCGGGACTATCGGTCGGGTCAACCGGAAGACTGATAACCGAAGGTGATAAATTCTTGGATTTTATAATCAACGATGAATAGAACAAACGCGGGATTCTCAACAAAACGAATCCCGCGTTTTAAATTACATATCGGTATCTGCCTCTTCCCTGCCCGCGGCTTTTGCTTCAAACCAAAAGCATACGCCGTTTTCGGTATTGTATACTCCGCAGCTGCTGTTGTGCATTTTCATAATGGCAGAAACTATTGAAAGTCCCAACCCGAAGCGGCTGCTTTCACGCTTGTGAGATGTATCTCCTCTGAAAAAGCTCTGCCATATCTGCGGCATAAGCTCCTCGGGAATGTGGCTGCCGGTGTTTGTTACCGAAATTCTTACATTACCATCGGATTCCGAAGCAGAAACAGTGACGCTGCCGCCGTCGGGCGTGTGCGAAGCGGCATTCTCCAAATAGGATTTTAAGACCTGCTCGGTCTGCATCGGGTCGGCATTTATAAGAAGACCCTTCGTCAGGCGGTTTTCGGCATTAATATTTTTGTTTGCAAATATTCGGCGGAGCATATCGTCGGTCATCTGCGACACATCAAAATCGCTGCGGTTCAGCGGCATCTGCCCCGATTCATACCGTGAAAGCTCCAAAATGCTCAAAACCAAACGGTTCATTCTTCTGCTTTCATCTATTATCGTATTGCAGTATTCTTCCTTTGATTCCTCGTTTATATTAAGCTTCAGTCCTTCGGCATAGCCGCTTATAATGGCTATCGGGGTTTTAAGCTCATGAGAAACATTGGCAACAAAGCCTCGCCGCATAGCGTCAAGACGGCGTTCCTCCTCAATATCGTCGCGCAGCTTTGCATTTGTTTCGGTAAGCTCTGTAAGTGCGGTATTAAGCGATTCTGAAAGCGCATTTACAGACCTTGCAAGCTGCCCTATTTCGTCGCAGCGTTCCACCTTAAGCTTGCGGTCAAAATTAAGCCTTGCCATATCCTCGGTTATATCGTTCATTTCTGCAATCGGGCGGGAGAACTGCCGCGCGAAGATCAACACCCAAATTATAGAAAGTAAAAAGCAGATTACGGAAACAAAGATCATAAACTGGTTGGCGATTGAAGCGGAATTTGAAATAAGCTCCCTTTGTATCCTGACCTCAGCAAATAAATTGTTTGATATCTGCTTGCGGCAAAGCAGATACTCGCTTTTGTCAAAACGGCGAACAGCGGTCTCGAAAACCGTGCCGTCGCCAAAGGTCTCGCTTTTAAGCGGGGTCATTTCCTCGTGAGTCATAATAAACTTATCGCTTTTAAGTGAGAAATAGTCCATCATTTGACCGCCGTGTGTGGTATAAAGGATGCGCCCCGACGAATTATATATTTCAACATCGAAATTATATTTTTCGTTTATTTCCGAAAGCGCCGTTATTACCGCCGTGGTGTCGTTGAAATCAAGCGTTTCCACCTGCGAGAGCTGCTCTTTAAGCGACTTTTTTTCCTTTGCGGAGAAAAATCCTACCAAAAAACTAACATTAGAAAGCGAAAGCACAAGAACAAAAGCCGCAAATATTGCGGCTATTCTTATGAAAATATTAAACCAAAGCTTTGTTTTAAGTTTCTTAAGCTTCAAGCTTATACCCCATTCCGTAAATGGTTTTAAGGTGCGCCGCGCCGTAATCCCCGAGCTTTGTGCGCAGTCTTGCAATATGCGAATCCACCGTGCGGGAATCTCCCAAATAATCATAGCCCCATATCGCGTTCAAAAGCTGGTCGCGCGTCAGCACTCTGCCGGAGTTTTCAAAAAGATACGAAAGCAGCTCAAATTCCTTAAGTGTAAGCTCCAAGGCGTTACCGTCAACATACGCCACAAACGCGTTTGAATCTATATACAGTCCTTTTTTTACCTCGTCCTCGGCTAAAACCTTACCGTCACTGCGCTTAATAAGTGCCTCAACGCGTTTAACGAGAACGGCGGGCGAAAACGGTTTGGTAACATATTCGTCAATACCCGATTCAAAGCCCGTAAGCAAATCAAATTCCTCTGCGCGGGCGGAGAGCATAATTATCGGAAGGTCGCTTGTTTTCCGAATTTCCTTTGTGAGCGCCCAACCGTCAAGCTCGGGCATCATAATATCGATTATCGCAAGCGCAATATCCGGGTTTTTATTAAAAAGCTCAAGCGCTTGAGCGCCGTCGGACGCGGGCAGCACTTCATAGCCGCCAATCTTCAGAAAATCAGAAACCAGCTTTACAATTCTCTCTTCATCATCGGCAACAAGAATTTTTTTCTTATCCATAGCTCTTCCTCCCTTAATTAATGTCTACTGAATAATTGCATTAGCAAATGCAATTATATAAAATCGAGTTAAAATCTCGATTTTATGGGTCAAAACCTTTGTTTTGACCGTCAGTATCCATTGATTGTCGCCTGATTTTAAAAAGAATCAAAATGTGATTCTTTTTAAAGTGCAAGGTTTTTGCGCAATTTTGCGAAAAACCCTTGCACCTGAACAATTCAAAAGTTTACACCGACATGTTCGGGTTAAGGTACTTTTGAATTGTTCAGCAGGCATTAATTAAAATATAATCGAAATATTTAAGAGATTTATTAAGAAATTGTAAATCAAGAGGTGCATTACCCTTATAAAACGATTACTTCAGCACCGTGCCGTCGGCAAGGGCAATGGTATGACCGTTATAGTTTATTGTGCCGCCGTTTGCAAGCGAGCTTATTTTGCAGTCGCCTGTAAGAGTCCGGGTGCAGCCGCTCTCAATTTTGAATGCCGCAGATAAAAAAGCCTCCCTGACAGGTAGACCCGATTCACACACTCAAGTATTCGGTTTGTTGCTTTTGTAACGCAGATAATCCTCAAGAATTATAACCGCTGCCACCGCGTCAACCACCGCCTTGCGCTTTTTGCCGCGGGTATCGGTGTAATTAAGCGCAGTATGCGCGGAAATCGTGGTGCAGCGTTCATCCCACAGCACGGTTCTGATTCCGCAAAGCTTCTCTATCTGCTCCGCCGCCGCGGCGCATTCTTCGGCACGGCTTCCTGCGGTGCCGTCCATATTTTTCGGATAGCCCACCACAATCAGCTCCGCGCCGTAAAGCGACGCGCACTCGCAGATGCGCTTTATAAGCCGTTCCTCGTTACATTCGGTTATTACCGTTTTCGGAAACGCAAAGCTTTCTCCGGGGTCGGATACCGCGATTCCGGTTCTTGCCTTTCCGAGATCCGCAGACATTATTATCATTTTTCATCACCCATAAATGAGGAAAGTCTGCTGCGCTTCGGAATCAGCTCTTCGGGCAAATGCGAGGAATCGTTGTAAAATACAACTTCAACCTTATTATCCTTATTGAAGCGAAGCAATGTGACGGCGGTATTATCGCTCCAGCCCATTTCCGAAAGGCGGGTAATATCTCCGAGCAGCAGTCGACAGTGAAGGCAGCGCATAACGCCGCCGTGAGTTGCGCAGGCAACGGTTTTACCGTCATTTTCGGCAGCGATCCTTTTTACGGTATTCCATATTCGTTCGTAGGCATGCCGCATCGGCTCGCCGCCCTCGGGCGCGAAATCCTGCGGATGGTTGTCCCATGCATCGGCAAGCCCGGGTTCTGCGTTAAACGCCTCCTTAAACGGCTTTCCCTCAACAATACCGCCGCTCATTTCACGCAGGCCGTCATTGATTTCCGGCTTTAAATTCCTTTCGCCGATTATGGCAAGCGCGGTTTTGTATGCGCGTATCAGCGGACTTGTATATACCCTGTCAAGCTTGATTTCCTCAAAGCGGCGTTTTAAATATTCAAGCTGCTTTTCTCCGGTTTCACTTATATCAAGGTCAGTCGATCCCTGAAAAAGTCTTTTAACATTGCCCATTGCCTCGCAATGGCGCACCATATAAATATTTGTCATTTAATCACCTGTTAAGCATTATACCAAATATATGTTAAATAATCAACTGCAGAAAACTTTTTACTGCTTCAGGTTTACAATATAGCATACTGTTTTATTTCTCATAAATAAAATCAAGGCAAAAATCAACCGTGAAAGGAGGATATACGGCTTGCTTTGATATATGCTTTTAAAAACGGAGGTAACAAAATGTCAACAAAAGGAATAGATGTATCGCACTATCAGGGAGAGATAGACTGGGAGAAGGTGAAGCCGCAAATAGATTTCGCAATCCTGCGTATGGGGCTCGGCGACGATATCAAATCGCAGGACGACAAGCAGTTTGAGCGGAATTATTCGGAATGCGTAAGGCTAGGCATTCCGCTTGCGGTCTACTTCTTCTCATATGCCGTGAATAAGGCGAAGGTTGCAAAGGAAATTGCGCATATCAAAAGGCTGCTTGCGGGCAAGAGGATAAACGCCCCTGTCTACATTGACATTGAGAACACAAACGGCTTAAACTGGCGCAGCCTTTCAAACGCGGATTTGCTTTGCATTTTGCAGGAGTTTAATAAGCAGCTTAACACCCTCGGATATAAAATGGGAATATATTCTTCCCGCTCGGCTTTTTGGAACGAGAAGATGAGCGATAAATGGTATGACGGAATCAGCAAGTGGGTAGCCGAATACGGAGATAAGGTAAACGATTTCAACCGCCCCTACGATATATGGCAGCGCACATCAAAAGGGCGCATAGACGGCATAAACGGCAATGTGGATATGAATGTAATGTATAACAGCATATTCACAGAGGAAAAGCCGAAGCCCGCCCCGAAGCCTTCAAAAATCGATGTTATCTATCAGGTGTGGGACGATGTTAAAAACGCATGGCTGCCGAATGTCAAAAACACCGAAGACTACGCGGGTATTTTCGGTCACGATGTATGCTGCGTGTTCGCGAATCTTTCAAAGGGCAATATAACCTATGCCGTGCATTATAAAGGCGGCAAATGGCTGCCCGAGGTCACAAACCGAAAGGACTATGCGGGGCTTTACAACAAGCCGATTGACGGTATTATGGTGAAGACCGATACCGGCAGAATAATCCGCTACAGAGCGCACCTGCGCCGCAGCAATTGGCTGCCTTGGGTAACCGGATATAACTCAAAGGACGGCAATAACGGCTACGCGGGTATTCTCGGTCGGGAAATAGACGCGATTCAGATAGAAGTGAGGTGATAAAATGAAAAAGATATTTACAAAGCAATGGTTTAAGGCGGCGGGAATCCGTTCGCTTAAAACGGTGTGTCAGACCGCCGTCGCCACCATAGGCACATCGGCGGTGCTTTCCTCTGTTGATTGGAGGGTGGTGCTTTCCGCCTCCTTACTTGCGGGGGTGCTGTCTGTCCTTAACAGCTTTGCGGGTCTGCCGGAGGTTACGGAGGAATAATAATCAGAAATCTCTCGCAGCTTTATGATATGCACCCCCAATACCGGGTGTCCGGTATTGGGGGTGCATATCATTTTAATGAGTGGGTGATTTTTATCATATTTTCAAAAAGGCTCATGCCCTTGAATCCTCGGACGGCGCGGGGGCGATATCGTCCTGCGCGTCCTTTATTATGCAATTAAGCAAAATGATCAGAAGCAGTATGAAAATGAAAGCGCAGATTAAAAAGCAGAAAAATATTAAATCCTTAAGGTAATCCATACGAACGGCATCTATAAATTTCGGAATTTTAAATGCAAGAATAACGCCTATTACCGAATCGATTATACACAAAGCCACCTTGAATATCCTGCATCTTTCAAAAGCCTTAATTGTAAAAAACCGTTTCATAACCCCGATTCCTCCCTCACGCCGTTATACTTTAATTATCATTTTTAAAGACGAGCGATCTGCCGTTTTATAATGCCTGCGAATCCGGTCTCATGCCGCCGAACCACCGCTGTTAACGATTTTACTTTAGCATACATCCGCGAATATGTCAAGTGTGCCGCGTCGGCACAAAAATATCCCCCTCAAGACGAAGGGGATTGGTTGCTGTTAAAGCGAATACTTCTCGGCATACATATTGAAATCATCAACAAATGTGCCGGTTTCGGCGTTTTTGATTTTCGCGAGGTACTTGTGCGCGTCCAGCTTATCGCTCGGCAGCTGCATGGTGTAAACCGCAACATTCGAGCAATGGTCGGAAACGCGCTCGTAGTTGGTTAGCAGGTCGGTAAATACAAAGCCCAGTTCAATGGTACATTCGCCGCTTTGCAGCCTTGCAACATGGAGTGCTTTAAGCTTTTTATTAAGCGTATCTATAACCTGCTCGAGCGGCTCAACATGAGAAGCAAGCTCAATATCGTCATTTATAAAGGAGTCCACCGTCATATTGAGTATTTCGGTAACGGCATTTGTTATAACGGAAATTTCTTTCTTTGCCTCGTCCGAAAAATGAATATTTTTATTGTGCATTTCCTCGGCAACCTTGCAGATATTAAGCGCGTGGTCGCCTATTCGCTCAAAGTCGCCTATGCTGTGGAGCATGCGGGCTATTGAGTGGGAAAGATTTTCGGAAAGCTCATTGTTACTGAGTCTTACCAAGTAAGTGCCGAGCTTGTCCTCATATTTATCAATAAGCTCTTCGTTTTCGCGAATATACTGTGTCGTTTCCGCCTTGTATTCGGATATAAGCCCGATAGCCTTTGTAAGCGAATCTCTTGCGTGCTCCGCCATTTCGTTTGTAAGGCGGTGACATTCAGACACCGCAAGCGCGGTATTGTTGAACAAACGCTCGTCCAAAAAAACGGTATGCGTTTTATCGTTATCGCCCTTAACGGTAAGCTCGCACAGCTTGTAGATAGCCTTTTTAAAGGGGATAAGCACTATTGTATTAACAAGGTTAAACAGCGTGTGGATAATTGCAACGCCGAACATAGAGACGGTCATTGATAAAACGCTCGCGCCTGCGGCTTTGAGTATGTAAAGAATTATCATACATACAACCGAGCCGATAACATTTACATATATATGCAGCGCAACAACACGCTTTGCGTTTTTGTTTGTTCCGAAACTGGAAAGAAACGCGGTAATGCAGGTGCCGATATTAGCACCGAGCACCAGCGGTATTGCCATTTCATAGGTTATGGCGCCTGTAAGCGCCAAAGCCTGTACTATACCTATTGTGGCGGCAGAGGACTGAATTATTCCCGTGAAAAGAATTGAGATTAAAAGCGCTACTATTGGGCTGCTGAACGCCGTAAGCAGGCTTTGAAAGCCCTTCATTTCCTGCACGGAGTTCATAGAGTTGCTCATAAAGTCCATTCCTGTCATAAGAATGGCAAAGCCTATGAAAATAAGCCCGATATTTTTCTTCTTTTCTTCCTTTGAAATCATTCTGAAAAGAATACCGATAAACGCAAGCAGGGGGGCGAAGGTCATGGGCTTTAGCAGTGTCAGGAAGAAATTATCTCCGCCTATTCCCGCAAGGCTTAAAAGCCAGGCGGTAAGGGTGGTGCCCACGTTTGAACCCATAACAACGCCGAAGGTATCGCAAAAATCGACTATGCCAGAGTTTACAAGACCTACGAGCATAACTGTCATTGCCGAAGACGATTGTATTGCAATGGTTATTCCCGCACCGAGGAAAAAGCTTAAAAACGGGTTTCGGGTGACTTTTTTCAAGGTCTGTTCCAATGTGCCACCGGTCAGATTTTCAAGCCCGCCCGACAGCATTGACATTCCGAAAAGGAAGAACGCAAGCCCGCCGAAAAGCTCGGCTACCATTAAAAGTATAGTAGTTGAAGACATATTTTTACCCCTGTTTTAGAATTTAACGGCTTCTGCAATGTACGCTTTCAGCTCGGATACCGGTATGCGCTTCTGCTCCATTGTGTCGCGGTCGCGAACGGTAACGCAGTTATCCTCAACAGAATCGAAATCGTAGGTTATGCAAATAGGCGTGCCTATTTCATCCTGGCGGCGGTAACGCTTGCCTATTGAGCCGGCGTCGTCAAAGTCTATCATAAAGTCCTTTGAAAGCTCTGAATATATTTCAGTCGCTTTCTCCGAAAGCTTTTTGGAAAGTGGGAGCACCGCGGCTTTAAAGGGGGCGAGCGCCGGGTGGAAGTGCATAACGGTGCGAACATCTCCCTTTTCATCGGTCTCCTCATCATATGCGTCGCAAAGGAAGGCAAGCAGCACACGGTCTGCGCCGAGCGACGGCTCTATAACATAGGGGATATATTTTTCGTTGGTTTCCGGATCAAAATAATCCATAGGCTGACCCGAATGCTCGGAGTGCTGGGTTAAATCGTAATCCGTGCGGTCGGCAACGCCCCATAATTCGCCCCAGCCGAACGGGAAGAGGAACTCAAAGTCGGTTGTAGCCTTTGAGTAGAAGCAAAGCTCATCCTTATCGTGGTCGCGCAGCCTTAAATGCTCCTCGTTTATTCCCAGGTCTAAAAGCCACTTGCGGCAGTAGGCTCGCCAGTACTCAAACCATTCAAGGTCGGTGCCGGGCTTGCAGAAGAACTCAAGCTCCATTTGCTCAAACTCGCGGATACGGAAAATAAAGTTACCGGGGGTAATTTCGTTTCTGAACGATTTACCTATCTGCGCCACGCCGAACGGTATTTTTTTACGGGTGGTGCGGACAATGTTCTTAAAGTTTACAAAAATGCCCTGCGCGGTCTCGGGGCGGAGGTAAAGGGTAGATGTGCTGTCCTCGGTTACGCCCTGAAAGGTCTTGAACATAAGGTTAAACTTGCGTATATCGGTAAAATCGTGGCTGCCGCAGTTGGGGCAGGCAATGCCCTTATCCTTAATATACTGCATCATTTCCTCGTCGCTCATGGCGGCGGGGTTGTCATCCAGCCCATTCTCGGCTACATAGTCTTCAATAAGCTTATCCGCTCTGTGGCGGGTCTTGCAGCTCTTGCAGTCCATAAGCGGGTCGGAAAAGCCGCCTAAGTGACCCGAAGCCACCCAGGTTTCGGGGTTCATAAGTATTGCACTGTCAAGCCCCACGTTATAGGGACATTCCTGAACAAACTTTTTAAGCCATGCCCTTTTAATATTGTTTTTAAGCTCAACGCCCAAGGGACCGTAATCCCACGAGTTCGCAAGCCCGCCGTAAATTTCACTGCCGGGGTAAACAAACCCGCGTCCTTTAGCGAGAGCTACTATAGTATCCATACTTTTTTTTGAGTTTTCCAAAGCGAATTCCTCCATAAACCCGAAATTTCTACAAATACTATAGTAAATGAAATCCGTCAAAAAGTCAACACTTACTTGACATATTTATTTATATGGATTATAATTTCAATATATAATATGAGGAGGCATATAAAAATGGATAACGGAAAAATTCAACTTCACAATGTGGACTTTGACGATTTTATAAAGGCAGTTGACGAATGCAAGGGCGATGTTTATTTGGAGACGAAGGACGGCGATGTTTTAAATCTTAAATCAAAGCTGTGCCAGATGCTGGGACTCAGCACGATTCTTAAAAACACCGAGGTAACAGAAGCGACCATCCGCTGCACAAACCCAGACGACGAAACTATGCTCTTCCGCTTCAATCTTTACGGTGAAATTCCGGGAGAGGATAAGAAATAAGGAGAAAAAATGGCAGAAAACAATTTTTTAAATTATAAGGGCAAGCCGCTTGTACGCAGCGGAAAAGAAATTTTCTACGGTGATATGGCGGACGCCTATGTTATAAAATTCACGGTGCTGTCTGAAACCAAGGGGGATAAGCTTCCCGAAAAAGTCACCGTTCAGCTGCTTAAAAGCGATACACAGCTGCCCGATAAGGACAGAATAGTTAAAGAAACCGTTAAGGAAAGCTTCTTTGACGCACTTGATTTCGGCTTTGTGTGGCTTGAAAGAGCTTTGAAAAATTAATAGTTACCTAAAAGCCCGAGGCTCTGCGATTTGCAGAGCCTCGCAGTCTGTCAATAAACCTAAAAATTTGTTTTGCGGCGGTAACGCCGCATTTCTTCGTTTTTCCGGCGACAAGTGCGGTGGTATTGCATACCTGCCGCAACAAAATTCCAAAAAAACGGTTGACAATGTAAAAGCTGCGTATTATAATATGTAAGGGTTAGCTTAGGCTAACTCATATTTGAACTTTCTCGTTAGCGGGTGCTAACTCGATTGCAGAGAAGAGGATTGAAAATGCCGATAGTTGAATTTAAGAATGTCAGCCGCATATATGTGAGCGGCGATCATGAACAAAAGGCGCTTGACAAGGTGAGCTTCAGCCTTGACGAAGGAAAATTCGTTGTTATTTTAGGGCCGAGCGGTGCGGGAAAGAGTACGCTTTTGAACCTGCTCGGCGGGCTTGACAGCCCGACAGAGGGAAAGATATATGTTTCCGGTAAGGATATTTCCACCCTCTCAAACGATGAGCTTGCGGACTACCGCGCATCGGCGGTGGGATTTGTTTTTCAGTTTTACAACCTTGTACCCACTCTCACGGTTAAAGAGAATGTAATGCTTGTAAACGAAATCGCACCGAATGCCTTTCCGGCAGAAAAAATGCTTGAGGAGGTAGGGCTTTCGGATCACCTTAACAATTTCCCCTCGGAGCTGTCGGGCGGCGAGCAGCAGCGTGTATCGATTGCCCGTGCGCTTGCGAAAAACCCGAAGATACTGCTTTGCGACGAGCCGACCGGCGCGCTTGACTCCGAGACCGGCGTTATGGTATTAAAGGTACTGCTTTCAATGGCAAAGAATTACGGCAAAACGATAGTAATCGTTACCCACAACCAGAATATTGCGAAAATGGCGGACGTGGTAATACGGGTTAAAAACGGAAAAATTAAATCGGTGACCGAGCAGGCAGTGCCGATGAGCGCCGACGAAGTGGAGTGGTAAGCTATGCTTTGGAAAAAATTATTCCGTACAATGCGGCAGTATAAAGCGCAGTTTATTTCTATGATTCTTATGATAACCATAGGCGTGGGAATATTCGTCGGCTTTAACATGGAATGGGTAAGTATTGATACCAACACAAAAAGGTTTTTTAAGGACTCAAATTTTGCCGATTACCGCATCGTTTCGGAGGAAGGCTTTTCCGAAGCGGATGTTGAAAAAACGGAAAGTATAAAGGGAGTCGATAAGGTATCGCGCTACATTTCCGTGCCGACAGATGTTAAGGAACGCGACGGCGACTCTTTAGCCCTCACCGTGACCGAGAATTTCGATGTCTCCTCATTTATGAAGACAGCCGGCGCGGATTATGACAGGAAAAGCGAGGACGGGCTTTGGATATCCGATAAATATGCCGCCGCAAACGATATTTCCATCGGGGATAAGCTCACGCTTGTGTATAAGGGCGTCAGCATAAATACCTCTGTTAAAGGTACGGTGAAATCGGGAGAGCACCTTGTTTGCGTGCGCGACGAGACCCAACTCATGCCCGATTATAATACCTACGGATTCGGTTACATCTCCCCCGCGGCGTACAAAAAGGCGCTCGGCAGAGAATACTACCCGCAGCTCAACATTATCTCCGAGCTTTCAAAGGAGGAGATTACCGATAAGGCCGATGAGGTGCTCGGCAAAACCACGCTGGTTTTATCAAAGGACGAAAACTCCTCATACTCCGCGGCGGACGGCGAAATGGAGGAGGGCAAGACCATGGGCTCGGTGCTGCCCGTTCTGTTCTTGCTGATTGCGGTTTTGACAATGGTGACTACAATGCACCGCTTAACGGCAAAGGAAAAGGTTCAGATAGGCACACTCAAGGCGCTCGGCTTCCGCGACAGGCGCATTTTAAGGCATTACACATCATATGCCCTTACGATCGGCATTATCGGCTCTGTGCTCGGAACGGGACTCGGCTTTCTTGTGGCAAAGATGATCATGAGCCGCGACGGCACAATGGGTACATACTTTGATATGCCGTATTGGTCACTGAAGCTTCCCGGCTTTTGCCTTGCAATACTCATATGCCTGATTTTGGCGCTTACCTTAATAGGCTACTTATCGGTCAAGGAAATGCTTAAAGGCACAGCTGCCGATTCGCTGCGTCCCTATGCGCCGAAAAAAATGAAAAAGCTCTTACTCGAAAAAACCGCGCTTTGGAACCGTTTTTCCTTCGGGACACGCTGGAATCTGCGCGATGTAATGCGGCATAAATCAAGAACGCTTATGAGCCTTGTGGGCATTGTTGGCTGTATGGTAATAGTGGTCGGCACAATGGGTATGCGGGACACCATGAACGCATTTTTAAGCATCTATTACGACGACTCTATGAAATATTCATCTCGTATTTATTTAAGCGAGACCGCAACGGAAGAAGACACCCAGAAAATTATAGACACCTATAAGGGCGACAGCAGCGCAACCGTCAGCGTGCAGATAGACGATAAAGCGGTAGCGCTCGATATATACAATATAACCCGCGGCAAGGTGCGTTTTCCCGCCGAAAAGGACGGATATGTCCGCCCCGGCAAGGACGGTGCGTTTATCTGCATGCGAATAGCGGACGAATTTAATCTTTCCGAGGGAGATACCTTAAAGATCAGTCCATACGGCTCGAATAAAACCTACAAACTTAAAGTTGCGGGCATTATCCGCTCGGTTTCGGAGAATATAGTTATATCCTCGGATTACGCAAAGTCGCTCGATATTCCCTTCAAAACGGATTCCGTATACACCGATACCAAAAAGGCCGATATTAAATCGGAAGAGTGTATATCCGCCGTTCAGTCGAAGCAGGCTATTATAGACTCGTTTGATACATTTATGGACATAATGTATATGATGATAGCGATACTTATAATTGCCGCCGCGGTGCTCGGTATTGTGGTGCTTTACAACTTAGGCATAATGAGCTACACCGAGCGTTACCGCGAAATGGCAACTCTTAAGGTCGTTGGCTTCAGGGATAAAAAAATCGGAAAGCTGCTTATCGGGCAGAATATGTGGGTCACGCTTGTGGGCGCAATACTCGGAATACCGCTTGGAATAGCTTTGCTTGACTACCTGCTTGTAACAATGGCTTCGGAATACGAGCTGAAATTAGCCATCGGCCCGCTCACTTACATTACGGGACTGGTGCTTACCTTCGGCGTTTCACTCTCGGTCAGCTGGGCTGTGGCGCGTAAAAACCGTAAAATCGATATGGTTGAAGCCTTAAAGGGGGCGGAATAATGTTAAAATACATTCTTAAAATCGACGGAATGATGTGCGGAATGTGCGAGGCACATATTAACGAAGCAATCCGCGCTGCGTTTAATGTTAAAAAGGTGTCCTCCTCTCACTCAAAGGGCGAAACGGTTATAATAACCGAAGCTCCGCTTGATGAAGCAAGGCTGGCGGATACCGTAGGCGGCACAGGCTATACGCTTGTTTCCGTTAAGGATGAGCCGTATGAGAAAAAAGGCTTTTTCTCGTTTTTGAAAAAATAATAAAAAAATCGCTCTTTCCCCTGTATTCGGGGAAAGAGCAAATTAAAAGCAATAAGTTAGCGCAAGCTAACCGAAAACAGGAGATGACATAAAGATGAGCGTAGTAATATTGGGCGGGAATGAATGTATGGTACGGCAGTATATGGATATATGCGATACATTTTCCTGCAAAGCAAAGGTATACCCGAAAATGAGCGCCTGTATGAAGAAAATAGGCAGCCCCGATTTGCTGATTCTTTTTACCGGAACGGTTTCACACAAAATGATAAAATGCGCGCTGAATGATATCAAGGGCAAAAAGATATATCAGCGCAATTGTGTCATCACAAAGGGAAGACGGTTGGATTTGCCCTTG
>URNB01000029.1 GCA_900549055.1 uncultured Oscillospiraceae bacterium | reverse complement strand
TTTATCTAACGGCGAAGTTTTCTGATTTTTGTAACACATCATTGACAAACCTACACGTTCCGTGAAATTTTTGTTAATGCGTCAATATATCCAAACCTGCTCTTCTTCTGCGCGCACCCTTTCGCTCTCTTTCCAAACAATCTGCTTAATGTCTTTTTGTATTATCTGTCTTGCGTTTTCTCGGGAATAATTGTATTTTGAGGGGCTGTCATCGGTTTTAAGGCTTATTTTGTCTCCGTTCATTTCAAACAGACGCTCGGCGCGCTCATAAAGCGCATGATATGCTGCATCTCGCACGGATTCGTTATCGCTTTTTGTAAGCTGCGCTATATACGGCACGACCGAATCGGAAAGCTCGCCTAAATAATCGATGTCAAGTTCCTTTAAGACTCCGCTTGTGAATGCGTTTACATTGTAGCTTGCCACCGTACGGTCGATATCGCAGAAGCCGGTTATAAGACCTATCGCCGCAAAGCATATAATCACACATTTCATCGCAGGGAAGCGCTTTGCATACATTGAAACCGTTATTATAATGAAAAGCAGGGCTAACGCCGCCATGAAGATGCTTGTCATGAGGCGCAGGCGCGTAAGACCGAAGAAGCCGATATACATAATCATTTTTGAAATCGCGGTTGCGGCAAATATAAGTGAAAATATGCATATTACCGTTGACATGATCCTGACAGAAAGCGGAGCGGCGGCATTTTCGCCGCGCTTTGTGAAATTGAAAATGACGCTTACCGTAACGAAATTTATTCCGCATACGCCGCAAAGCTCAAAGAAGCCGCGCCTTGCGTAATCGGCGGGGGTGAAGGCATAGCCCTTCGGCAGAATGCCCGAAAAGCCGCTGAAAAAGTAAGCCGACTGCGAAAGCAGATAAACAAAATAAACCGCCGCCAGAACCGAAGAAAGCGTAACCGCCGTTGCGGGCGGAATTTTTCTGAGCTCTTCGACCGACCCGATGTCCGTGCATTCGTGCTTTAGGTTCTTTTTTACCGAGAAAAGCATGGAAAAGAAATATACCGATGCCGCTGCTCCGAGCAGGATCTTCAGAATCAGCATTCCGACCCCGGAAAAGACCGATACTATAAGCCCCTCAAAGGCGGCGTCGGAACGCATGAGCAGCGGAAATATCACAACCAAAACGGGAACGGAAAGCAATATTCCCGCAAGTACCTGTCGGTTAACACCTCTAAGCTTATTCTCTCTGCGGTAGCTGCCGTAGGAGTGGAAGGGGATATCCATTTTGTCAAACGGATTTACAAGCAGTGTATTGAGGATACTGAGCATCTGGGACGAATTTTTATCCCCGCCGAAAATACCTGCGACGGAAATACCGTACAGTATGACCGCAGCGGCAAAAAAAATAAGATTCATAAGTGAATCGTTATAAACCGAAAATATTGCCGAAAAGCCGACCGATGCCGCCGCACAAAAAACCGAAAATGCGCCTATATGACGGCTTTTCCCCCCATTATAGGCAAAGGTCAGCGCATAAAGCAGCAGAAGGGAGGCAGTAAAGCCTGCATTAAAGCCGCCGAAAATCGACCAATCGACAAACAGCACCGAGCTTATAAGCGTTATGACCGCAAACACCGTGTCCCTTTTCTGCCAGGAAGGAATTTCCTTTTGAATCTTCTGAATGGGTTCCGAAATTACTGTATCGCACATTATTCATCACTCCTGTATTCAAGTATATCTCCGGGCTGGCATTCAAGCACCTCGCAAAGCTTTTCCAGGGTTGAAAAGCGTATGGCGCGCGCCTTGTTGGTTTTGAGTATCGAAAGGTTTGCCTGCGTAATTCCTACCCTTTCCGCAAGCTCACCCGATGATATTTTGCGTTTCGCCATCATAATATCAAGATTTATTACTATCATTGTTCCGATCACCCTATATTGTAAGCTCATTTTCGTTTTTAAGCTCTATCGCCGTGCAGAATATATTTTTTATGACCCGCAGAATAAGCGCGATAAAGCCGGCAGCCGTTCCCGCAATGTAAAAGGGCAGATAAAAATATCCGCTTATAAGCGTTATAAGCGCAACGGCGGTGCAGCACCATGAAAGAATTCGCAGAAGCCTGACATTTTCGCCGATAAATGCCTTTGACTTTAAAATGTTTTTAAGCAGGCGGCGCAGCGTCAAAAGGACAGCGGCGGCAAACGGCAGGCAGCAATAGCAAACGGTTATAAGCACTGTCCTAAGCGACTGCGATTTGCCGGTAAGCTCGATATACCGCGATGTAATAAGGGGGAGAAATATCCCCGCGATGACCGCAATCAGAAAAATAATGTCGGTAAGAATAAGCGAAAGCTTGGCGGAATGCCTCGGCGTCCACATATTAACATCTCCTCGATTTCAATTTTTACAAGCAAATAATAGCACGTCTCTTATCGTTTGTCAATAAAATTATATCGAAAAAAGATATTACAATTTTGTAACAACGGTTGATATCCGCACGTGCTGTTCATGCGGCTTGCGGTTTCATCGTATTTTGAAAAATTCTTTCCGCTTATTTTAAAGGTCAGCGCCATGCATATAAAGGAAAGCGGAAAGGTCGCAAGGGAGGCAGGCGATAAGTACCAAACGATTGCGCCTACGGTATAATTTTCGACATCACCGAAATGTTGAAATCGGGGATTCGGAACTTAGTGAACTGTAAAAAAAAATTATTTTGTAAAAAAAGGCGCGTTGTAAAATGAAGCTGCAATAGTACCAATAAAAAACCATAGTGACGATCCAGTGGTAGAATTAAGTTACCACACAAAAAACTCCAAAAGGATCGAACACTATGGACATTCAGAATTATACTACTGAACATCGCAAAGGGCAACACCTTTTAGCAGAAGGACGCCACGAAATTGAAGTGCGATTAAAGGACGGCTGGTCACCTTACCGAATTGCGAAACATCTGGGCAGAGCATACAACACCATCAAGAATGAAATTGCCCGAGGGACAGTATACCTGTACAACGGCAAGGTTGCTCGATACAAAGCGAAGGCCGGAGAGCAGCAATACAAAGATAACCGCCCTCACAAAGATCGTCACTTGTCAAAATTATTGCAACTTGCTATTGCAATTCGCTATTTAATTATTTAGCAAAAAATATAGTCCACATAGACTTATATCTAATAATCTATCAAGTTAAACAAATCACACGGAAATTTATATGGTGAGTGAAAATGCTCTGCTGAGTAATAAAGACACATATGTGTCAAATACAGTTTCTGGTCGCACGATTGACAATTCACGTATTTTGAAGCTAAATAATATAATACATACGGTCAATGGTACTTGTTGTGGATAACCATAATAAAAATATAAGTAAAATGAAGCGCCCACAGGTTTGTTTTGAATCTGTGGGCTGCGTCTTAAGAATATATTAACTCTGCATTTACAATCTCCATAGCGGCATTTCGGATATTGTTCATTTTCCCGACCCACGCCATTTGATCAGTGGCTTTAAGATTCTCAGCGATACCTTGCTTATCAGCCATATCTTTAACCAGCCGTGAAAACATTTCTTCCGCTTGTTCGTCAATGTCGGCAAGATAGGCATTTAATTTGCCTGAAGTTAAATAGTTATAATAGATGACTTTGTGGTACTGTTTTAAGTACCGTGCGTGTTGTTGTCCCCAAATGCCGATAGATTTCTGTGCTTCTTCGGTAAGTGTCAAGTTTGGAAGCAGATAATCTCCAACCTGAGTATATGTACCACCCACCTGTTCAAATAATGATTTTTCCATAGTGTTTTCCTCCTGTGTTTTATTGTGTTTTCATTTTACAGAAAATCAGGAAACAACACCAATGTGCCGATTTTGGAGTATAGCAAAACACCGCCTTAGAACTTAATCTAAAGCGGTGTTTTCTGTTTGTATCAGAGTGAACATTTAACGGCGAAACCGCCGCTGAAGAAATAGGTGTTCGTCCAATACCTGTTTGGTGGAGACGAAGAGGATCGAACTCTCGACCTTACGGATGCGAACCGTACGCTCTCCCAGCTGAGCTACGCCCCCATAGTGTTATATTAAACAGGGTCTGTGCGGTGCGAAAGCATCGTTTTAAGAACCCAACGCAACTATTCTATCACATTAAGCTTTAAATTTCAAGCTTTTTTTAAAGAAATTCATAAGGGGCGCGGATTTATGTAACGCGCCCCTTGATTATCGGTAAAACCGCTTATCAGCTGAAGGTGGGATTATTGCCTATGTTTACAATGCTGACCCAGCTGTTTCCGGGGTTTACCGTAAGCTCGCTTCCGTCTGCCTTTGTGAATTTAAAACCGTTTTTGGCAGCTCCCTTGCTCCATTTGATTGCGGTATACGTGCCGTTTACGCAGTAGTAGCCGTCGCCGCTTTCGAGCATTACCTGACGGTGGTAATTATCGGAATAATTGCGGATCGTGGTAAAAAGAATAAACACATTCTTCATATCCACGGTTTCACCAGTGAAATAATCCTTACGAATGGTGTTGCCGTAATATCTTGTGTATTTGCCCTTTGCCGCATCATACTTAAATACGGTGCGGTAGCTGGCAGAAGCCTTGATATCAACTGTATTTGCGGTGCTTTCAAGAGCTACGGGAGCGTCCTCCTCGGCGAAGCTTACCCACGGTGCGGCGGTCGAAGCGGTTGTTTTGTGACCGTCGTTTTGCACCGAGCTCCAAAGCTTTTCGCCGTAGGCGTAGAGGGTATGCTCGGTAGCCAGTCCGTTCTTTATACGAACGCCGTAATTCTTTACCATAAGGTCAACATCGTCGGTATCCTTTAAGTGGGGAGCGCAGTAGGTATTATCCTGTCCGCAATGAACATAGATCGCATTGTGACCCATTGCGAGGTCAACATAAGGGTAGCGAGCCGAACGGATGGCTCCGATTTTTTCAGCGGTGGTTATATCCTGGAAAACCGCCATAAGACGGGTAATTCCGCCCTCAACCTCGGTTTCGTAAATAATATCCGCCTTGTTAAGTCCTGTCTGCACCGGCTGGGCGGTTGAAATGTTATTTATCATAACCGCAACCGGACGGTTTTTGGTTTTTTCCTCAGATATACCCGAAACACCTGTAAGCGGGTTTTTATATGTTACGGGCTTTGTTTCGGAGACTACCGAGGGCTCCGAGCCCTTATCTACACTTAATCTGTCCTGTTCCTTTTTGCAGCCTGCCATAGTGAGCATACACAATGCCAGCGCCAGCGGTAAAATTCTTTTCAGCATTAAAATTCCTCCGTGAAATATTACACTTGACAGGGTGACCCCTGCCAAGTGCTTAAAATGATACTTTACAAGTATAAGCCTTTTACCGGAAAATTTCAATAGCAATTTTTATTTTGTAACCATTTTGTTTTTACTCGCTGCGAAGTGCGGTAACGGGGTCTTTTTTTGCCGCCACTCTTGACGGGAATAAGCCTGATATAAGTGTCAGCAGCATGCTTATTATAACCAGCGCGGCGCCTCCCGCAAACGGCAGCACCGCAAGCCCCGAAATATCGGTCACGGCGGCAATCACCGCGTTTATCGGGATGAGCAGCAGGAGCGTTATTAAAATACCTATTGCTCCCGCTGCGAAGCCGACTATAAGCGTTTCGGCGTTGAACACGCGGGAAACATCCTTTTTCGAGGCGCCCATCGCGCGCAGCACGCCTATCTCCTTCGTGCGCTCCAAAACCGAGATATAGGTTATAATGCCTATCATAATGGATGACACTATAAGCGAAATACTGATAAACGCAATCAAAATATAGCTTATTGCGTTTATAATTGTTGTAACCGATGAAAGCATAAGACCTATATAATCGGTGTAGGTTATTTTTTCGGTATCCTTAACGCCCTTGTTGTATTCGGTTATAAGGTCGGAAATTTTTTCTTTAGCCTCAAAATCCTTGGGATATATATTTATAACCGACGGCTCATCAAGGCTTGATACGCCCATAAGCTTTAAGTTACCGTCATATGTGGAGTTATTGTTTTTTTGCTTTATTGCCGCCTTGAACTGCTCGGTTATCTGCTCTTCGGTCTTCCCCGCGGCGGTCATTTGGTTTATATACGCGTTATACTCCGCCTGCTCCTTTTCGGGTAGGGTGGCTATATATGCCGTCAGCTGCTCGTAGGTCATATTATCCGCATCGGTCTCAAAGGGTCTGCCCGTGAAAACGTTCTTTTCGGGCTCGGCCTTTTGCGCCTTTACTATTTCGCTGTCGTTCACCTTGTTTATAAGGTGCTCCATAAGCGATTCGGGGTAGCCCACAAAGCCGCTTGTTTGATTTGCAACCGACGAATCGGCGGGTCTTATTATTCCCACCACGGTTATATCCTCTGCCGCCGAAGATAGCCTTGAAGAAACGTAGAGCGAATCCTCTGTTTTATCGCTCCAGGTGCCGTCTGCGTTCTTCTCGAAATAATCTGTATTGCAAAGCAGCTTAAATTTAAGCCCCAAAATATCATCGTAGGTATAGCTTACCTCTGCGGTAGGCTCTATTTTTTCACCCGCCTGCGCTTTTTTCATCATTTCTTCAAGCTCTGCCGAATCCTTAAGCCCCAAAGAATACAGCGCGTAGTCGCTTATCTGGTTGTTTTTGTCCACCGCAAGTACAATTTCGTTGTATTTCTCAGGCATACGCCCAGCAATAACGTCGTACTGCTTTTCAAAAAACTCTTTATTTTCAAAAAGGCGCGTCCATACCTCGGTATTGGAAAATGAGGAGGACATTTGCATATTTCCGCTGCCACTGCTTTGGCTTTCGGGGAATACGGTGGAAAACACGGTATTCGGGTTTACGCGGCTGCCCTTTTCATCGTATATATTCATAACCGTTGAATATTTATACTCAATCTCGCTTGTATTATCCGAAAAGGCGGAGGTTTTTTCTATATGTTTTTTAAGCTCTGACAAATTGTTTGCCGAAATGCCGTTCACCATGGTAGACATCATTTCGGTCATAACATTGTTGCTGTAAATCCTGCCGTCCTCGCGGTCGCCGCTCGGCTCGTTTTTTCCCATAAGGTCGCTTACTAATTGGCTTATGTCCATTCCCGCCTGCTCGATCGTTATCGGATAGCTTGAAAGCGTTTCCTCCTCAACACGCGCGATATACGCGTTTACGCCGTTTGAAAGGGATAAAATAAGCGCTATGCCTATAATACCTATAGACCCCGCAAAGGCGGTTAAAAAGGTTCTTGCCTTTTTGGTCATAAGGTTGTTAAGGGATAAGGAAAGCGCCGTTAAAAACGACATTGAGGGGCGCTTGCCGCCTTTCTCCGCTGTTTTTTCCTCCTCGTCACCCGAGTATGGCATTGTGTCATCCGTAATATTGCCGTCAAGCAGCCTTATAATACGAGTGGAATACTGCTTTGCAAGCTCGGGGTTGTGGGTAACCATTATTACAAGTCTATCCTTGGAAATTTCCTTTAAAAGCTCCATTATCTGAACGGATGTCTCACTGTCCAGCGCGCCCGTAGGCTCGTCGGCAAGCAGTATTTCGGGGTCGTTCACAAGCGCGCGTGCAATGGCTACGCGCTGCATCTGCCCGCCCGACATTTCATTCGGCTTTTTATTAAGCTGGTCGGCAAGCCCTACCTTTTCAAGCGCTTCAGCCGCTCTGCGGCGGCGCTCTGCGCGCGGAACGCCCGTAAGCGTTAAGGCAAGCTCTACATTTGAAAGTACGGATTGGTGCGGAATAAGGTTATAGCTTTGGAAAATAAAGCCTACCGAATGGTTGCGGTAGTTATCCCAGTCCCTGTCGCGAAAATCGCTTGTAGCCCTGCCGCCTATATAAAGCTCGCCGCTTGTGTATCTGTCAAGCCCGCCTATAATATTAAGCAGCGTCGTCTTTCCGCAGCCCGACTGACCGAGTATCGATACAAATTCGCTTTTGCGAAATTCAACGCTCACGCCTTTAAGTGCGTGCACCGCGGTATCCCCTGTAATATAATCTTTTTTGATATTTTCTAATTTAAGCATCCGTATTCCTCCAGACCTATGCATTATATTACCGATTTTTAAATACATTATGAATGTTTAAAAAATATTTGATAAATAAGCGAGTTAGTGTTATAATCAAATCAGTATACAGGAAGGGCAGGGAGCTATGGAAAAGATTTTTAAAAAGCTGACCGTGTTTTTATCGGGTTTGCTTATTGTAACGACTGTTTTTTTGATCTTTGTTATTCCCACTTATATAAAATCGGACAGGAAGATAGACTTTTTCTCATCCAATAAAATTGTAAGCAACATTAAAAATATGGAAATGAACATGACCACTGTCATATATGTTCAGAATGAGAAGGGGCAGTGGGAGGAATACCGCCGACTGCACGGCAGCGAAAACCGCCTGTGGGCGGGAATTGATAAAATGCCCAAGCAATTGGGCAACGCCTTTATCGCAATTGAGGACGAGCGGTTTTACGAAAACCGCGGAGTCGATTGGAAACGAACCTTTGCGGCTGTGGGTAATAAGCTTTTGAAATTCAACTCCACCGAATTCGGCGGCTCTACCATAACGCAGCAGCTTATAAAAAATGTCACGAACGACAAGGATCGCGACGCGATGCGCAAATTCCGTGAAATTGTGCGCGCGACCCTTATAACCCGCAAGCTCTCAAAAAAAGAAATACTTGAAGCCTACCTTAACACGATTTCTCTCGGCAACGGTATTTGCGGCGTTCAGGTGGCAGCAAACTACTATTTTAATAAGGATGTAAGCGAGCTTAATTTAACCGAGTGCGCAGCTCTTGCGGCAATAACCAAAAACCCCTCAAGGTTTAACCCCATAACCGAAAAGGGTGCGGAAGAAAACAAAAAGCGGCGGCAAACGGTGCTTGATAAAATGCTGGAGCTTAAGATGATAAGCTACGATGAGTACGATAAGGCGTATAATACCGAGCTTAAGATAGACGATTCGCAGAAGGATGAATACGAGGGTGAAATAAACAGCTATTTTGTCGACGCGCTGATAGACCAGGTAATAGACGATCTTGCGGAAAAATACAACCTGAATACTCAAATGGCTTCAACTCTTTTCTATAACGGCGGATTTAAAATATACTCTACCTTAAAGCCCGATATACAGGCGCAAATGGAAAAGGTCTACACAAATATTGATACTTATTTCCCGCAAAAGGCGACCTATGATAACGGAGTCACCGCGCACGCGCAGTCTGCTATGACGGTTATGGACTATAAGGGTCATATAGTCGGAATAGTGGGGGGAGCGGGCGAGAAAACCACAAACCGCGGGCTTAACCGCGCTACCGATTCGCCGCGTCAGCCCGGCTCTACCATGAAGCCGATAGGCGTTTACGCGCTGGCAATAGATAAGGATATTGTGGATTATACCTCCCGTGTGCTCGATAAGCCGATAGAAAAATACTATGCCGACGGCAAAAGCGGGCCGAAGGAATGGTACGGCTACTATAAGGGCACGGTTTCCCTTAACTACGCAATACGCAAGTCAATGAACACTATCCCCGTGCGGTTGCTGCAGGAGGTAGGGGTTACGGAATCATATAATTTCTTAACTCAAAAGCTGCACTGCAGGCATTTGGTAGAGGCGGATAAAAACCTTGCGGCGCTGGCTCTCGGCGGCACGCACTACGGCATTACCACTACCGAATCCGCCGCGGCTTACGCAATCTTCGGAAACCAAGGCGTTTACCACAGACCTACGACATATTACGAAATTAAGCACGCAAACGGAGATACCGTAATTAAATACGATGAAACCGGCGAGCAGGTGATAAGTCCTGCGTCAGCTACCATAATGAACCACCTTTTGCGGGAGGTGGTTTACGGCAGCGAGGGTACGGGCAGCGGAATAAGGGGATTTAACTATAATCTTAAGGCGTATGCCAAAACGGGCACCTCAAGCGAATCCTATGATTTATGGATGGTTGCAGGCTCTCCTTATTATGTAGGCTCCGTGTGGTACGGCTTCGATTTATCGCACAATATTTATAACGGCGGTGCGGCGGCAAAAATTTGGCGCGATGTTATGGCGGAGGTGCATAAGGGACTTGAGAAAAAGGAATTTGAGGACAGCGAGGACGTTGTTAAAAAGGGCATAGGCTACTATAAAAAGGGCGCAAAGGTTGAAACGCCTATTTATTATAATTCCTCATCTGCCGCGTCTTCTTCGTCGTCGCCGTCTTCAAGCAGCTCTGCACCGTCTTCTTCCGGGTCATCGTCTACGGTAACCTCGTCGGAAAACACATCTTCATCATCAACGCCGTCAGATACTTCATCCGACACCTCAACCTCACAGCCCGATACTCCGTCCTCCTCATCCTCCGAAAGCTCGTCGTCGGAGCCGCCCGCTTCATCGGACACATCATCCGGGGGAGACGGATAATGCGCCCGATAGCGAAAATATATACCGATTTTCCCGAAAAATTCGGGCTGCCGCGGCAGAGCGGGATTGTGAAGGAGCTGCGCGGAAAAATCATTTTCGAGCCTGAATATCGCGATATATCAGCCGTGCGCGGGCTTGAAGAATACTCGCACATATGGCTTTTGTGGCAGTTTTCGGGATTTGACGGCGGCGATTGGTCGCCTACGGTGCGCCCGCCGCGGCTCGGCGGGAACAAACGCATGGGTGTTTTTGCGACCCGCTCGCCCAACCGCCCGAATCCCATAGGGCTTTCCGCCGTAAGACTTGAAAAAATAAGCTTTGATGAAAAGCTCGGCGCAGTGCTTGAGGTTTCGGGAATCGATATGATGAACGGTACTCCGATTTACGATATAAAGCCGTATTTAAGCTTTGCCGATTCATACCCGGATGCAGTCTGCGGCTTTGCGGATGAAAAATTCGGGGAAAGGGCGGCGGTGGAAATTCCCGAAAGCATTGCAGATACACTGGACGCGGAAACGCTTTTGCAATTAAGGAAAATTTTAGCCGAAGACCCGCGCCCGCATTATCAAAACGACCCCGACAGGGTATACGGATTTACCTTTAAGGATATGCAGATCCGTTTTTGCGCTGCGGAAAATCGGATAAAGGTGCTGTCTGCTGTAAGGATATCTTAAAAAATTTAACCTTTTAAGTAGAAAACTGACATATACTGTGATATATACCCGATATATATTAATCATATTTCCTTTTTGTGTTTATTTTGTATATAATGAAGATACCAAATAAAAACGGAGGAATGACAAATGTCAAGATTCACTTTACCCAGAGATGTCTATTTCGGCGAAAATGCAATGGAAAACCTTAAGACCCTTAAGGGCAAAAGGGCAATAGTCGTTGTCGGCGGCGGTTCTATGAAGCGTTTCGGCTTTCTCGATAAGGCAGTAGGCTACCTTAAAGAGGCGGGAATGGAGGTAGAGCTGTTTGAGGGTGTTGAACCCGACCCCTCTGTTGAGACCGTTATGCGCGGCGCCGAAGCCATGCGTAAATTTCAGCCCGATTGGATAGTAGCAATCGGCGGCGGCTCTCCGATTGACGCGGCAAAGGCTATGTGGGCGTTTTATGAATACCCCGATGTTACCTTTGAATCGCTCTGCGTTCCGTTCAATTTCCCCGAGCTTCGTCAGAAAGCTAAATTCTGTGCTATTTCTTCCACCTCGGGAACAGCGACAGAGGTTACCGCTTTCTCTGTAATCACCGATTACTCAAAGGGCATTAAGTACCCGCTCGCAGATTTTAATATTACCCCGGATGTTGCAATAGTTGACCCCGAGCTTGCGCAGACAATGCCGCAAAAGCTTGTGGCTCACACCGGTATGGACGCGCTTACCCACGCAATCGAAGCTTATGTTTCGACCGTTGCAAGCCCCTATACCGACGCGCTTGCCATGAAGGCAATCGAGATGGTTACGGCTTACCTGCCGTCATCCTATAACGGCAACCGCGAATCCCGTGCCGCCATGCATGACGCACAGTGCCTTGCCGGTATGGCGTTTTCTAACGCTCTGCTCGGTATAGTTCATTCAATGGCTCATAAGACCGGTGCTGCGTTCCATGAGGGCAGCATGAAGGACAGACACCTGCCGCACGGCTGCGCAAACGCAATTTATCTGCCGTTTGTTATCAAGTACAACGCGCATGACGGCAGAGCCGCCGAGAGATATGCCGATATCGCAAGAATGCTCGGTCTGCCCGGCAACAGCAACAAGGGGCTTATAGAAAACCTCTGCGCACTCATCGATAAGATGAACGATGAGCTTAATATACCGCACACCTTAAAGGAATTCGGTGTGGATGAAGCCGAATTCAACGCAAAGGTTGACGAAATAGCCGTTAACGCCGTGGGCGATGCCTGCACAGGCTCTAACCCCCGTGCGATCGATCCTGCCACCATGGCAAAGCTGTTCAAATGCACCTACTACGGCACTGAGGTGGATTTTTAAATCTATTTAAGGAATGATACCAAGAAATGTTTAAGATCGTAAGCAAACGAAACCTGAACCCAACCGTTACAATGATGGACATTGAAGCGCCGCTCGTGGCTAAAAAAGCCGAAGCGGGTCAGTTCATCATTCTCCGCACCGATGAAGACGGCGAGCGTATCCCGCTCACCGTCGCGGGCTTTGACCGCGAGAAAGGCACGGTTAAAATTATCTTTCAGATTGTGGGCGCTACCACCGAAAAGCTGAATCATAAAAATGTGGGCGACTGCCTTGCCGATTTTGCGGGTCCTCTCGGTAAACCTACCGAAACAGAGGGTCTTCGCAAGGTCTGCGTTGTGGGCGGCGGCGTAGGCTGCGCAATCGCGCTGCCCATAGCCGAAAAGCTGCACGCCGAGGGCTGCGAGGTGCATACAATAGTCGGCTTCCGCAATAAGGATTTGGTTATTTTGGAGGACGAGTTCTCCGCTTGCTCCGATAAGCTTACGATAATGACCGACGACGGCTCCTACGGCACAAAGGGCGTTGTTACCGCCCCGCTTAAAGAGGCTATAGACGCGGGCGAAAATTATGACGAGGTTATAACAATAGGTCCGCTTATTATGATGAAGTTTGTTGTTGCAACCACCAAGCCTGCGGGCGTTAAAACGGTTGTTTCAATGAACCCGATCATGATTGACGGCACGGGTATGTGCGGCGGCTGCCGCCTTACCGTGGGCGGGCAAACAAGGTTTGCTTGCGTTGACGGGCCTGATTTTGACGGCTTCGAGGTCGATTTTGACGAGGCTATGAAGCGCGGCGCCATGTACCGCGATTTCGAAAGACACGCATATGAAGAAACCTGCAATTTATTTAAAAAGGAGGCGCGGTAATAATGGCTGTTAATATGGATCCCAAAAAGCACGAGATGCCGGTTCAGGCACCCGATGTGCGTAATCACAATTTTTCCGAGGTTGCCCTCGGTTACAGCGAGGAAACCGCGCTTGAAGAGGCGGCACGCTGCCTTAACTGCAAGCATATGCCCTGTGTTTCGGGCTGCCCCGTTAATATTCATATTCCGGCGTTTATTGAAAAGGTAAAGGAGGGCGACTTTGAGGGCGCTTACAGGGTAATAGCGCAGTCCTCAAGCCTGCCCGCCGTTTGCGGCAGAGTATGTCCGCAGGAAAAGCAGTGCGAGGCAAAGTGCGTGCGCGGCATAAAGGGCGAGCCTGTGGGCATAGGCAGGCTGGAGCGTTTTGTTGCCGACTGGCACAACGAGCACGCCAAGGGCAATATTACCCGCCCGGAGCCTAACGGTCACAAGGTCGCAGTGGTAGGCTCGGGTCCCTCGGGACTTACCTGCGCGGGCGACCTTGCCAAAAAGGGCTACAAGGTTGCGGTTTTTGAGGCTCTGCACACCGCCGGCGGCGTTTTGGTTTACGGAATCCCGGAATTCCGCCTGCCCAAAGCTATAGTTAAAAAAGAGGTTGATACCTTAAAGCAATTGGGCGTTGAGATCGATACCAATGTTATAATCGGTAAAACCGTTACGGTTGACGAGCTTTTCGATATGGGCTACGAGGCGGTGTTTATCGGCTCGGGTGCGGGACTGCCACGCTTTATGGGAATTGAGGGCGAGGCGCTCTGCGGCGTTTATTCCGCTAATGAGTTTTTAACCCGCAATAACCTTATGAAAGCCTATAAAGACGGCAGCGCAACCCCCGTTATGCACGCTAAAAAGGCGGTTATAGTAGGCGGCGGCAATGTTGCTATGGACGCGGCGCGCACCGCAAAGCGCCTCGGCGCCGATGTCACCGTGGTTTACCGCCGCACCGAAAACGAGTTGCCCGCCCGCAGAGAAGAAGTAGAGCACGCAATGGAGGAAGGAATTGAGTTTAAATTTCTTACCAACCCGATTAAAATTGAGGGTGAAGACGGCTGGGTAAAGAGTATTCTCTGCCAGGAAATGAAGCTATCCGAACCCGATGAATCGGGTCGCGCGCGTCCCGTTCCCGTTGAGGGCAGCGAATACGAGGTTGAAGCTGATTGTGTTATAATGTCTATCGGCACATCCCCCAACCCGCTTATAAAGTCCACCACAAGCGGACTTGAAGTAAATAAGCGCGGCGGAATAATTGTAAACGAGGAAACCGGCAAAACCAGCCGCGACGGAGTTTACGCGGGCGGCGACGCCGTTACGGGCGCTGCAACCGTTATTCTTGCAATGGGTGCGGGCAAAACCGCAGCAAAGGCAATCGATGAATACATTATGCAGAAATAACCTGATAATGTTAAAAAATTTCCACCTGTTGCAAAAGCTTAAAAAAAGTGGTACAATACTCCTTGTCGCATGACAGGGGGTATTTTTTATGCAGCTTAAAATTCAGAACGGAGTGGTTGAGCTTTCGGGTCAGCCGATACTTTCCTCTGTTAATATAGAGATAAACGACGCAAGCCGCATAGCCGTAGTCGGGCGGAACGGCTGCGGAAAAACGACCCTTTTAAGGCTGATTTCGGGTGAATACTCCCTTACAAAACGGGACAGCGACGAGGATAGCTTTTTCGCAGTATCGGGCAAGCCGCGCATAGGCGTTTTGGATCAGATGGTTTTTGACGATGAGGAAAGAACACTGAAGGACGAGATACGCTCTGCTTATACCGACATCCTGGAAATGAAGGAAAAGCTTGCCGCAGCGCAGGAAAAAATGGAAAACGATCAGACCGATGAAAATATACGGGAATATACGAACTTGCTTGACAGCTTTACCCTATGCGGCGGCTTTTATTTTGAAAAGGAATACGAGGCGGCGCTAAAGCAATTCGGCTTTACCGAGGAGCAGAAAAACCGCCCGCTATCTGAATTTTCGGGCGGGCAGCGCACCCGCATAGCCTTTTTAAAGCTTTTGCTTTCAAAGCCTGATATTCTGCTGCTTGACGAGCCGACAAACCATCTTGATATTTCGGCGGTGGAGTGGCTTGAGGAATATCTTTCGGGCTATAAAAAGGCGTTTGTTGTGGTATCGCACGACCGAATGTTTTTAGATAACACGGTGAATACCGTTTATGAAATAGAGCACGGAAAAACCTACCGTTATGCGGGCAATTACACGCAGTTTACCGTGGCTAAAAAGGAACTGCGCGAGCGGCAGGCAAGGGAATATGAGGCGCAGAAAAAAGAAATAAAGCGGCTTACGGAGCTTGTGGAAAAATTCCGCTATAAGCCCACAAAGGCGGCAATGGCACAATCAAAGCTAAAGCAGATTGAACGGATGAAGCCTATCGATGCGCCCGAGGCTTACGACCTGCGCACATTCCGCGCCGATTTTGAGCCGGCAGACCCCGGCGTTAAGGATGTGCTTTCGGTAGAAAAACTGAAAATAGGCTACACCGAGGTTTTATCGGAGGTAAGCCTTGAAGCAAAGCGCGGCGACCGGATAGGAATTATAGGCGGCAACGGGCTTGGAAAATCCACCTTTATTAAAACCATGGTGGGTAAGACCCCCGCGCTCGGCGGCGTTTATAAATTCGGGCCGAGGGTGAATATAGGATATTTCGACCAGCAAACCGCGCTTTATTCAAGCGGCAAAACCGTTTTGGATGATTTTATGGGCGCTTTCCCGGGAATTACCGATTTTGAGGCGCGCAGCGCGCTGGGAGCATTCCTTTTCGGCGGCGAGACGGTGTTTAAAACCGTTGATATGCTTTCGGGCGGGGAGCGGGTACGGCTTGCGCTTTGCAAAATGTTTAAGCGCAGACCGAATTTCTTAATACTCGACGAGCCCACAAACCATATGGATATAGTGGGCAAGGAAACGCTTGAGGATATGCTGCTGAATTTTTCGGGAACGGTGCTTTTTGTCTCGCACGACCGCTATTTTATAAAGAAAATTGCAAGCAGCCTTATATCGTTTGAGTCGGACGGCGTTAAATACTACCCCTACGGCTACGAGCAATATTTAAACAGCAAAAAAGCGCCGACAGCAGTGCCGGAAAAATCGGTTGAAGTAAAGGAAAAACCTAAAAAAAGCTTTACAACACCCCTTAAAGAGCGTTCGCGGCTTGAACGCGCAATAGCAAAAGCCGAAGAAATGGTGGCACTGCTCGAAGAAAAAACCGACGGTCTGCGGTGCGAGCTGGGTATGGAGGAAAACGCATCGGATTATTTAAAACTTTCCGAAATTAAAGAAGAGCTTGACGAGGCGGAAACCGAGCTTGATACCGCTATGAACGAATGGGAAAAATTAAACGCCGAATACGAAGCGCTGATAACTGACGACAATTAAAAAAATTACCGAAATGAGGAAAGAATATGAATATATGGCATGATATATCCGAAAGCCGCATAAAACCCGAGGATTTTCTGGCGGTAATAGAAATTACAAGGGGCGATAAGAAAAAATACGAGCTGGATAAGGAAACGGGCTGCATAATTCTTGACAGAATTTTGTATACCTCAATGCAGTACCCCGCAAACTACGGCTTTATTCCGCGAACTCTGGCGGATGACGGCGACCCGCTGGATGTTCTGGTGCTCTGCAACGAGCCTATTGATCCACTGGTGCTGGTTGAGTGCTACCCGATAGGGGTGCTTACAATGCTGGACGGCGGCAAAAACGACGAAAAAATTATAGCTATTCCCTTTAAGGACCCGACCTATAACGACTACCGCAGCGTGCATGACCTGCCGAGCCATTTGTTTGACGAAATGCGCCACTTCTTCTCGGTTTACAAGCAGTTAGAGGGCAAGCAGACCGCCGTGGACGAAATAGGCGACAGGGAAAGAGCTGTTGAAATAATTACACGCTGCATAAATTGCTATAACGAAAAATACGGTGACAAAAAATGATTTTTAATTTAAGCTGTGCGGTAAACGCCGCGCAGACTATCGGCAGCTGGTATCCGTCCCTTAAAGCGGTGTATGCCGCAATAGGCGCGGTACTTTCGGCTATGGTGCTCTACAAAGTAGCCTATAAAATAATCGGGCTTTTTTTCACGCGGAAATTTGCGCCGGCGAAGAAGCAGCATAAATATGCCGTGGTAATAGCCGCGCGAAACGAGGAAAAGGTAATAGGTAACCTGCTTGACAGCATAAAAAAGCAGGACTACCCGCGCGAGCTTGTAACGGTTTTTGTGGTGGCGGATAACTGCACCGATAAAACCGCGGCTGTGGCGCGCGAGCACGGCGCAATTTGCTACGAGCGCTTTGATGACGAGCATAAAACAAAAGGCTTTGCGCTGCAGTTTCTGTTTGAAAGAATAGGTGAGGATTACGGCAGGCAAAGCTTTGAGGGATATTTTGTTTTCGACGCGGATAATCTTTTAAAATCGGATTATATATCGCGTATGAACGACGCGTTTGACGCGGGCGAGAAAATAATTACATCCTACCGCAACACAAAGAATTTTGACGAATGCTGGATAGCCTCTACATACGCGCTGCACTGGCTGCGCTCTATAAGGGCAAACCACCGCGCGCGGTCTGTTTTAAGGCTTGCAACCAATATTCAGGGAACGGGCTTTCTTTTTTCAAATGAAATAGTGCGCGACGGCTGGAAGTATACCTCCCTTACAGAGGACCGCGCCCTCACCGCCGACGCGGTGGCGCAGGGTTACGCCATAACCTATAACGACGCCGCAGAATTTTACGACGAGCAGCCCACAAGCCTTAAAATAGCGCTGCGGCAGCGGCTGCGTTGGTCAAAGGGGCATTTGCTTGCCTTTGCCGAAACAGGGCCCTACCTGCTTTTAAACGTGTTTTGCGGTAAGCATTTTTTAAAAACGCGCTGGCAGGATGATAAAAAAGAAAAGAAGAAAAAAGGCTTTAAGGATATTTGCAAGGGCTTTTTGGAATCGGTAAGGCACCGCTTTGCCTCTTACGATACGCTTATGCAGCTAACGCCTTTTTCGGTTATAAACATTGTGCGCTGGCTTTTGGTCTCGGTAATAGCCTACGGCTTTTACTGCTATGCTTACGGCATAGGCGGTGCGGCGGTATTTACCCGCGGCACCTACCTCGGGCGGTTTTTGCGCTTTTTATTCCCCATTGAAATAACCGTTTCTTCAGGTCTGCAGGCAATGGCGGTGGGTATGCTGCTGGCAGTGTGGCTGAGAATTTTATACAGGCTCGGCAAATACCTTGAAAACACGGCTGCTGCGATTTACATTTTTATTGTGGAGCATAAGCGCATTAAAAAAATACCCTTTTCAAAAATGCTGCTTTATATTTTCACATGGCCCACCTTTGATATAATCGGGCGGTATACCCAGTATGTGGCGCTGTTTAAAAAGGTTACCTGGAAGCCCATACCGCACGAAAGCAAGGTTACAATAGACGATATTCACGAATCGGGTAAGGTAAAGGAAACGGCGAATATGCGGTGACTCCCTGTAAAAATTAACAGTTGACAAACCCGCAATATGTGGTAAAATATAAACAGAACTGAATATTATCCTTATCAAGAGCGGCGGAGGGGACCGGCCCTGTGATGCCCGGCAACCTGATTTTAAAATCAAGGTGCCAATTCCGGCGGATTATCCGAAAGATGAGGCTTCATATACCGTCTCGTCCGAGGCGGTTTTAATTTTTTCACGGAAAGAAGAATTGCAAATGGCAAAAATGCTTTTTACATCCGAATCGGTGACCGAGGGTCATCCCGATAAGGTCTGCGACGGAATATCCGACGCGATACTCGATGAAATTTTAAAGAACGACCCCGAAGCCCGCGTAGCCTGCGAGACCTTCTGCACCACGGGCAGCATAACCGTTATGGGTGAAATAACCACAAGCTGCTATGTTGACATTCCGCAGATAGCGCGGGATGTGGTTTGCAGAATAGGGTACGACAGTCCATCTGCCGGGTTTGACGGCAACACCTGCGCGGTTATGACGGCTATAGACAAGCAGTCGCCCGATATAGCGCTCGGCGTTGATAATTCGCTTGAGTACAAGGATGGTGAGGAGGACGAGTATAACCTCCGCGGCGCGGGGGATCAGGGCATGATGTTCGGCTATGCCTGCGACGATACGCCCGAGCTTATGCCGCTGCCGATATCTTTAGCGCACAAAATGGCTAAACGGCTGACCGAGGTTCGCAAAGATAATGAGCTTAGCTACCTGCGCCCCGACGGTAAGACCCAGGTCACGGTTGAATATGACGACGGCAGACCGACTCGAATAGAGGCTGTTGTAGTGTCATCGCAGCACAGTGCCGATATTGATTTATCAAAGTTAAGGGCGGACATACTCGAAAAGGTAATAAAGCCCACCGTGCCCGCAGAGCTGCTTGATGAAAACACAAAGATATATATTAACCCCACAGGCCGCTTTGTTGTGGGCGGGCCGCAGGGAGATACGGGACTTACCGGCAGAAAGATAATAGTTGATACCTACGGCGGCTTTGCCCGCCACGGCGGCGGCGCGTTTTCGGGCAAGGATCCCACAAAGGTTGACAGAAGCGCCGCCTACGCCGCAAGATATGTCGCGAAAAATATTGTAGCTGCGGGCATTGCGAAAAAGTGCGAGGTGCAGCTTGCCTACGCCATAGGTGTTGCGCACCCGGTTTCGGTAATGGTTGATACCTTCGGTACGGGAATATGCCCCGATGACAGAATCGCAGAGGCGGTTAAAAAGGTGTTTGATCTGCGCCCCTCCGCAATAATAGACAAGCTCGGACTTAAAAAGCCCATGTATTCCGCCCTTTCCGCATACGGTCATATGGGCAGGGAGGAGCTCGGCGTTTCGTGGGAGAAGACAGATAAAACAGAGGAGCTTAAAAAGCAGATAAACGCATAAATAATGTCTACTGAATAATTGCATTAGCAAATGCAATTATATAAAATCGAG
>URNB01000028.1 GCA_900549055.1 uncultured Oscillospiraceae bacterium | reverse complement strand
AAAAAGGCTTTCGCAGGCGGCTTTTCTGCTTAAAAACACGGGCAGGCGGATTTCTGACATATCGGTCGCGGTGGGGTATGAGAACGTAAGCTATTTTCATAGGATATTTGAAAAGCGCTACGGAATGTCCCCAAAGAAATACCGTGACAGCGCCAAGCTGCAAGAAAAGACACTTTTTCGGCAAAACAGGACATTTGAATTATAAAGCATTTGTGATAAAATATAAGTAGGAGGGCGTGTGCTATGCATTATTTTTTGGCAGTTGATATAGGCGCTTCAAGCGGAAGGCACATTTTGGGCTGGCTTGAAGACGGAATGTTAAAGCAGCTTGAAATGTACCGCTTTGAAAACGGTATGAAAAACGAGAACGGCTCGCTTGTGTGGGACACAGAGCACCTGGTAAGCGAGGTTAAGGCTGGTCTTAAGGCATGTAAGGCAGCGGGTAAAATACCCGAAACGGTGGCAATCGACACCTGGGGCGTGGATTATGTTTTGCTTGATAAAAACAAAAAAGAGATTACACCGAATTACGCTTACAGGGACAGCCGCACCGACGGAATAAAGGAAGAAATCGATAAAATTATTCCGCGTGCGGAATTATACCGCCGCACCGGAATACAGCCGATAAATTTCAATACAATCTATCAGCTTTACTGTGATAAGAAGTCGGGAAGGCTTGAAAATGCCGAGCATTTCTTAATGATTCCAGAGTACATATCCTACAGGCTTACGGGCGTTATGAAAAACGAGTACACCAACGCCACAACCGGAGCGATAGTGAGCGCCGAGAGCAAAGAGCGCGATACGGAGCTTTTAAAGCTGCTCGGCATTAAGACCGATATTTTTGAGGAGCTTTCCATGTCGGGCGATGTTGTGGGCGGCTTCAGCGACGAAGTAAAGGCGGAGCTGGGCTTTGATTCCACGGTTATTTTCTGCCCCTCGCACGATACGGCTTCGGCGGTTGCCGCATGCCCTGTGGGGGATAACGGCGTGTATATCTCCTCGGGCACCTGGAGTCTTATAGGAACGGAAAATCTAAAGCCGATATTAAGCGAGGACGCGCTGAACGGCGGGTTTACCAACGAAGGCGGCATTAACTACCGCTACCGTTTCCTTAAAAACTTTATGGGAATGTGGCTTTTCCAAAATATAAGGAAAAATCTTGATAAAAAGTATACATACGATGAAATGATGCATATGGCGGAGGAAAGCGATTTTCGCGAGCTTATAGACCCCAACGACGCGGAATTTACCGCCCCTGAAAATATGGTTGAGGCTATAAGTAAATATCTGGGCATACCCGATTTGCCCATAGGCGACGTTTTAAGCTCTGTTTACCACTCGCTTGCAGCTTCCTACAAAGCGGCGGTGGAAACGGTAGAAAACGTATGCGGCAAAAAAATTGAGCTTATAAACATAATAGGCGGCGGCAGCAAGGACGCATATTTAAACAGACTCACAAAGGAGTATACGGGTAAAAAGGTGCTCGCGGGTCCCACCGAGGCTACTGCGATAGGCAACCTTATAGCGCAGATGATGTATTCGGATAAATCTCTCACGCTCGAAACGGCGCGGGAAATTGTTAAAAAATCATTCAGTATAACGGAGGTTTAAAAAATGAGCAGATATCTTGACGCAAAAGAAATGTATGCAAAGATCGGTATTGATACCGATAAGGCTATCAATACCCTTAAATCGGTGCCTGTGTCGCTTCACTGCTGGCAGGGTGATGATGTAAGAGGCTTTGACCAAAAGGTAGATTCGCTCTCGGGCGGAATTCAGACCACCGGCAACTACCCCGGCAGAGCCACCACACCCGAGGAGCTTATGGCGGATATTGACACCGTTTTAAAGCTTTGCCCCGGCACAAAAAAGCTTAATCTTCATGCCTGCTACGCTATTTTTGACGATGAAAACGGCGGCTGGGTAGACAGGGATAAAATTGAGCCCAAGCACTTTAAAAAGTGGGTGGATTTCTGCAAAGAGCGCGGTCTCGGCTGCGACTTTAACCCCACCTTCTTCTCGCACCCCATGTGCGATCCGCTCACCCTTGCAAGCCCGAATGAAAAGACCCGCAGATTTTGGATAGACCACGGCAAGGCGTGCATTAGAATTTCGCAGTATTTAGCCGAGGAATTGGGTCAGCCCTGTGTCATGAACATCTGGACTGGTGACGGTTTTAAGGATATTCCCGCCGACAGAATGGGCCCGCGTGTGCGCTACAGAGAGTCTATTGACGAAATACTTTCGGAGCCTTACGATTTCAACAAGGTTAAGCCCTGCGTTGAGTCAAAGGTATTCGGCATAGGGGTTGAAGCTTATACCGTAGGCAGCGCGGAGTTCTCGCTCTCTTACGCTGCCGCAAATATGGATAAGTGCATACCGCTGATGGATAACGGTCACTATCACCCGACGGAGGTGGTATCTGACAAAATTCCCGCGCTGCTCGCTTTCTTCCCGGAAATCGCGCTGCACATTACACGCCCCATTCGTTGGGACAGCGACCATGTGGTGCTGCTTGACGATGAGACAAAGGAAATATGCAAAGAAATTGTTCGCTGCGGCGGGCTTGACGGCAGAGTTAAAATAGCGCTCGATTATTTTGACGCGTCAATTAACAGAATTTCCGCTTGGACTGTCGGCTTCAGAAATGTTCAGAAGGCGCTGCTTTCGGCACTTCTTACTCCGAATATGACCGAAATGCAGAACGAGAACCGCTGGACCGAGCTTATGGTCCGCGCAGAAGAGCTTAAGACAATGCCGTTCGGCGATGTCTGGAACGAGTACTGCAAAAAATGCGGCGCACCTGCGGACGGCGAATGGTTTGAAACCGTTGAAAAGTATGAAAAAGATGTTTTATCAAAGAGAGGTAACTGAAAAATGAAGGATATTTTAACCGCACCGTTTGTTGAAGAAATGAAAAAGGTGACCGCCAACATGTACCGCCTTGGCTGGGATGAAAGAAACGGCGGCAACATAAGCTATATGCTGGACGCGGAAACGGTAGGGGAGTACCTTGACCTAAACAACGTTATTCGCACTATTCCCACAGGCTTTGACGCGGCAGAGCTTAAGGGTAAGATATTTATAGTGACCGGTACCGGCAAATACTTTAAGAATGTTGCGGACGACCCCGAGACTAACCTCGGAATCATACGCATAGCGGAAGACGGCACCACCGCCGAGCTGCTTTGGGGCTATAAGGACGGCGGCAGATTCACAAGCGAGCTGCCCGCGCACCTTATGAGCCATATTGCAAGGCTTAAACAGAACCCCGAAAACAGGATAGTTATGCACACGCACCCGACCTATACGCTTGCCATGACCCATGTGCACGAGCTTGACGATAAAAAGTTCACCCACACGATTTGGGAGATGTGCACCGAGTGCATAGTAGTTTTCCCCGATGGTATAGGCGTTCTGCCGTGGATGGTTTGCGGCAACAACGAAATAGGTATTGCCACAGCCGAAAAGATGAAGGATTACCGCCTTGTGGTATGGGGTCTTCACGGAATTTACGGCGCGGGCAAGGATATGGACGAGACCTTCGGACTTATTGAAACCGTGGAAAAAGCGGCGCAGCTTTATATGCTGACCGCGCATCTGCCGCATATCAACACCATCCATGACGATGAATTAAAGGCGGTTGCCGACGCTTTCGGGCTTAAATACAGAACGGATTTCCTCGATCTCTAAAAAAATATCGAAATTTGAAAATTAATGCTTGCATTTTATTTTGAAATGTGATATCATCTATATGTTATCGAGTTTGAAAGGGGTGACAAAGATGAAGGAAGGTATTCATCCGCAGTATGAAAAGGTTACTATAAAGTGCGCTTGCGGCGCGGAGTTCGAGACACGCTCAACGAAGAAGGATATCCGTTTGGATATCTGCTCTAAATGTCATCCGTTTTTCACCGGTAAGCAGAAGCTGGTAGACACCGGCGGTCGTGTTGACAGATTTAAAAAGCGTTTCAATATGGAATAATATTAACCTTTTACTCCGCAGTCACTTTAAGCGACTGCGGATTTTTTTGATTCGGGAGAGGGTGCGGGTGTCCTGAATTGAAAATTCAAAATTCAAATGAATACCCCTCAGTCGCCTATCGGCGCCGGCTCCCCTCTATTTTGACTTTCGTCAAAAAGAAGGGAGCCAAGAATCTGTGCAGAAGTTAAGGCTTTGTATATCTAAAATCTAAAGCTTAAATCGGGGTGGGCAAAACGGAAAGCTATATTACGGTTGTGGGCGAGACAGCCGCCGAATATACAGAAAAGCGCTCGCGGTTTATAGCAACGCTAAAGCATTGCGAAACCGAAGAAGAAGCGGCGGAATTTATAAACGCGCTTAAATCAAAATATTGGGACGCGCGCCACAACTGCTACGCGTATTCGGTGGAAAACGGCGCTTTAAAGCGCTTTTCGGATGACGGCGAGCCGCACGGAACTGCCGGAAAGCCCATACTTTCGGTAATAGATGGCGCGGGAATTACAAATGTCTGTATTGTGGTTACAAGATATTTCGGCGGGGTGTTACTCGGCACCGGCGGACTTGTGCGCGCCTACACAAAGGCTGCGGCAGACGCGGCGGCGAAAATAGCAAAAGCGGTTATGACGCCCGGCACGGTTTTCTCTGCCGAGTGCGATTATTCATCAGCCGAAAGGCTTGAAAAGTTAATTTCCGACGCAGGCGGCAGTGTGGAAAACACGGTTTACACCGAAAATGTGAGGTATGAGTTTTTTATAAGCGATACCGAAAAGCAAAAATTTACCGACAAACTTAAAGAGACATTTTGCGCGCGCATTGCGGCAGAGGAGATAAAAAATGAGGCAAGACCGGTGGAGATTAAATTAAAATGAAAAGGAAATATAAAGTATTGATTTTTGTGATTGCGGGAATAGCTCTTTTAATCGGCATTACGGCGATTTCTTTAAGTGCATATATGGTTAAGGCAACCGAAAAAAGCATTTTTACTGCCGAAACATTTAAAAGCGAAAAAAAGGCGGACTGCATTTTGATTTTAGGCGCGGGCGTTAAGGACGGCAAGCCGAAGCCTATGCTTCGCGACAGGCTGCTTACGGGCATAGAGCTTTATAAAAGCGGTGCGGCAGATAAAATAATTATGAGCGGTGACCACGGCAGAACGGATTATGACGAAGTGAATGTTATGCGCTCCTTTGCTATAGAGCATGGCGTAAGGGCGGAGGATATTTTTCTTGACCACGCTGGCTTTTCTACCTATGACAGCGTTTACCGCGCAAAAAATATTTTCGGCGCGGAAAATATTATAATAGTAAGCCAAAAATATCATTTATACCGTGCGCTTTACATTTCCGAAAAGCTCGATGTTAAGGCGGCGGGCGTATCAGCCAACCTTAATACCTACGGCGGTCAGCTTAAAAGGGATATACGCGAAATAATAGCAAGGGACAAGGACTTTTTTAAGTGCATTATAAAACCCGAGGCTGAAATTATGGGCGATAAAATACCGCTTGACGGCGACGGAAGCATTACGCTCGGTTAAAATTTAAGAAAAATTCAAAAAAATAGAGGTTTTTAAACATTTTCGTCTAATATAATAAATAAAGGGGGAAAATGTCATATGAACGCAAGAGAAATAAGCGAACAAAACGAACGGCTTATACTGTGCGATAAAGCTATGCTAAGCAGTGAAACCGCCGGCAGAAGATTTCCCGAAGCGGAAAGCGACCTGCGCACCTGCTATCAGCGCGACCGCGACAGAATTATCCACTGCAAGGCGTTCAGAAGACTTAAACACAAAACGCAGGTGTTTTTATCCCCCGAATCGGATCATTACAGAACCCGCCTTACCCACACGCTTGAGGTTGCGCAGATTGCGCGGACGATAGCGCGGGCTTTAAGGCTGAACGAGGATCTGACCGAGGCAATAGCGTTAGGTCACGATCTGGGGCATACTCCGTTCGGTCACGCAGGTGAGCGGGCGCTGCAGGAGCTTACAAATACGGGCTTTACCCATTATGAGCAGAGCGTAAGGGTATGCGAGAGACTGGAAAAGAACGGCAGGGGGCTTAATCTCACCGCCGAGGTGCTTGACGGAATACTTCACCACACGCGCGGCGAGGAGGCACACACGCTTGAGGGCAGGATTGTCCGCACGGCGGACAGGGTGGCCTACATAAATCACGATATTGACGACGCGGTGCGCGCGGGGGTAATAGCCGAAAGCGATATACCGCGCAATATAGTAAGAAAACTCGGAGATACCAAAAGCCGCAGAATAAACACCCTTGTGGAATCGATCGTCAAAAACAGCGGCGACACAATTAAAATGGATTCCGAAACCGAAAAATATTACGATAGACTGCACGAATTTCTATTTGAAAGCGTTTATAAGAACCCGATTGCAAAATCCGAAGAAACAAAGGTTTCGGGCATAGTGGAAGGGCTTATAAAATACTTCCTTAAAAATCCCGAAAAAATGCCAGAGGAATATTTAAAAATAGCAGCCGAAGAGGGTGCGGAGCGCGCCGTTACCGATTATATTGCGGGAATGACCGATCACTACGCCGTGACGGTGTTTTCAAATATTTATATCCCGAAGGCGTGGTCGATTTAAAAAATAAATGCGAGGAGGCGGTTTTATGATACCTGAGGACATTATAAACGAAATTAAATACCGTAACGACATTGAAACCGCCGTATCGCAGTATGTCAATTTAAAGCGGCGGGGGAAAAATCTTGTGGGGCTTTGCCCGTTTCACAGTGAAAAAACGCCTTCCTTTACCGTTTACCCCGAAAACGGCTCGTTTTACTGCTTCGGCTGCGGAGTGGGCGGGGATGTCTTCACCTTTACGGGCCTTATTGAAAATCTTGATTATATGGAGTCGATAAAGCTCTTGGCAGAGCGCTCGGGAATATCCCTGCCGCAGGACGGCTATGACGATTCCATGCAGCGCCTTAAAAAGAAGATATACGATATCAACCGCGATACAGCAAGATTTTTCCACAGCTTTTTAATGTCGCCGGGCGGCAAATGGGCGCTTGATTATTTGACCGGCAGAGGGCTGACCGTAAAAACCATAAAGCATTTCGGGCTGGGCGCCGCGCCTGATAGCTGGGACGCGCTTATACACCACTTAAAGGAAAAAGGTTATACAGAGAGCGATATGCTCGCCGCAAACGTTATAGGCAAAAGCAGTCGCGGAGGTTTTTACGACCGTTTCAGAAAGCGCGTAATGTTCCCCATAATAAACATACGCGGCAACATTGTCGCCTTCAGCGGCAGGGCAATGCCGGGGGAGGATAAACAGGGCGGAAAATATGTGAACACGTCGGATACGCCTGTTTATAAAAAGAGCGAAAACCTTTTCGGAATAAATTTTGCGAAAAGCGTTTGCTCGGAACGCGTGATATTGGTTGAGGGCAATATGGATGTAATCTCCCTGCACCAGGCGGGTTTTGAAAATACCGTGGCGCCGTTAGGTACGGCGTTCACAACAGAACAGGCGAATCTGCTTTCGCGCTACACGAAGGAGATTGTGCTTATGCTCGACGCCGACGCAGCCGGACAAAAGGCGGTGCGCAGGGCGTCGGGGCTGCTTGAAAACACGGGGCTTTCGGTCAGGGTTGTGGTAGTTCCCGACGGAAAAGACCCGGACGAATATATAAAGAAAAACGGCAAGGAGCGCTTTGCGGCGCTGCTTGAGGGTGCGGTCAGCGATATGGAATACAAGCTGCTGACCGCCGCAAAGGACATTGACCTTAATAGCGAGGACGGAAGGCTTAAATATTTAGCCGCCGCAGCGGAAATAATAGCCGCAACGGACGATATTATGACGCGGGATATTTACATAGGCAGGCTTTCTGAAAAGTACGGAGTTTCAAGAACAGCGCTCACAACCAGGGTAAACGAGCTTCGCAAAAGAAACAGCCGCCAAAAGCAGAAAAAGGAAATATCCGATATTATTCGACCGAAATTTACAAAGGACGACATAAATCCCGAAAGGCGGAAATCGGTAAAGGGCACGGCGGCGGAGGAAACGCTTATAGCGGTGCTGCTGAAAAATCCCGATTTTTATAAAATTGCCCTTGATAAGCTGCCGCCCGAAAAAATGCTTACCTCGCTTAACCGCAGGATATACGAAACCATAATTTCGGTGCTTGAACACGGCGGATCGCTTGATATTTCGGCGTTTGCCGAAAAGCTGCTGCCGGCTGAAATAGGATATCTTGTATCGCTGCAAAACAGCGAAAAGGCGGGTAAAAACCCGGAAATTGTATTAAAGGATTGCATAGGGGTAATATTAGAAGAGGATATGCTGCTGGAGTCTGCCGAAAAGGCGGAAAGCTCGGTTGAGGAATGGGCGGCGGGTCTTCAAAATCTTATCGCTGAAAAATCGAAAGGAAATTAAACATGGAAAAGAACAAAAAAACAGAAGAAATCAAAGAAAAGACTCCGTCCGATGCCGATATTTTTGACACCGAGGAGGACAGAAATCTTACGATCGACGACATTGAAAACGCTCCCGACGATCCGGACGAGCTGTTTACGGAGCCGCCCACGCTCGATATCGATTTTGACGAGGAACCCACCGACGACGAATTAAAGCTTGAGGAAATGGACGTTGACGCGCTCGACGATCTTTCCTTCGACAATATGAACCTTGACGACCCGGTCAAGCTTTACCTGCGCGAAATAGGCAGAGTGCCGCTGCTTTCATCCGATGAGGAAATAAAGCTGGCGGTTAAAATTTCCGAGGGCGACGAATATGCAAAGCAAAGGCTTACCGAGGCAAATCTGCGCTTGGTCGTAAGCATTGCAAAGAAGTATGTCGGCAGGGGAATGTACTTTCTCGATCTTATACAGGAGGGAAATGTCGGGCTTATTAAGGCTGTTGATAAGTTTGATTACCAGAAGGGCTTTAAATTTTCAACCTACGCCACCTGGTGGATAAGGCAGGCAATAACCCGCGCAATAGCCGATCAGGCGAGAACAATACGCATACCTGTGCATATGGTCGAAACCATTAACCGCCTTAAAAAGGTACAGAGCCAGCTGCTCCACGAAAACGGCGTTGAACCGAGTGAGGAGCTTATTGCGGAAAAAATGGATCTGCCTGTAGAGCGCGTACGCGAGATAATGCGCGTGGCGCAGGAGCCGGTTTCAATGGAAACACCGATAGGCCCCGAGGAGGATTCCCGCCTTATGGACTTTATACGCGATGAGGACGCATTGGCTCCCGATGAAGCGGCGCTTAAGACCATAACCAATGAGGATATTGACGGGGTGCTCAGAACCCTTACACCGAGGGAGGAATCGGTTATACGCCTGCGCTTCGGGCTGCAGGACGGCAGATGCCACACGCTTGAGGAGGTCGGCTCGGAATTCAATGTAACAAGGGAGCGAATCCGTCAGATCGAGGCAAAGGCATTAAGAAAGCTGCGCCACCCGGTACGCAGCAACAAGTTCAAGGAAAGATAAGAGGCATAAATGCAATGGAATTTTCATATAAAACTAAAGGAGTATGTTCAAGAGGAATCCTCATTGATATAGAAGACGGAATTGTAAAGAGCGTCAGGTTTGACGGCGGCTGCAACGGAAACACGCAGGGTGTGGCAAGGCTCGTTGAAGGAATGAAGATTGACGATGTTATAGACCGCCTTGACGATATCAAATGCGGATTCAAAAATACATCATGCCCCGCGCAGTTAGCCGAGGCGCTAAAGGAATATAAAGCCGCAAAGGGTGAGTGAATTTGTGTTCGGACATCGATATTAAAATTGCGGGCGAAAAGCCTTCACAGGAAATAAAAAAACGCAGAGAAGTATTACTTCAGCCCGAGAAGCTCAAAAAGGATGATATAAAGAGCGCACGCGACTGGGGCGCTGTTGTTGCGCGCAAATTTATAGCCGATGCGCAGGATACCGCAAAGGGTACGGAACCCGATAACAGCGAAATGATAATTCAGCGCAGGCTGCTTTTGTCCTTTACGGCGACAGTCGGCTTTGAGCAATTCTGCAGTGACGACGCACTGTGCGGCATAGCGCAGAAGAGCTTTATCGATACCGTGAAAAAAGCCGACCCCGAGCTTTACCGCTCGTCGGGTGATACAGGAGCCTTTTCGTTCTATTATTTGGCATACCGCCGCGGCAGTGAGATAGACCGCCGCATAGGTCAGACCTTTGCTATGCTTTGCTCCCATGACGGCGACCCGATTTATCAGGAGCTTGGCGAAGCGCTCTACTGCTGGTTTTTGTCCGCTGTAAGAAAAGCGGCAAGGGAACTTGGAATGCAGTAATATTTACCCAATATATTAAACTGTTTAAACTATGCAAGCCGTAACGGAACCTATGCTCCGTTACGGCTTGCGGTTGTTTTGAATATTAGATGTAGACGGTAGATAAAATTGCCTCCCCGGTGTTTGGGGAGGCAATGGTTTGCGGCGAATTATTTTATCTCATAGCCGCCGACGGGGCGTATATTAAGAACGCAGCAGCTGTTCTCCCCGAAAACCGACTCGATCATTTTTTTATAATCCGCTAAAATTTCAGTGGGGATATAGCACTGTATAGTTCCCGCAAAGCCGCCGCCGTGGACTCGGCATGCGCCTTTGCCGTTCAGGAATTTCTTTGTAAGCGCTATCGCAAGCGGCAGACCCTGTTCTGCGACATCCGAATTGGAGTAAAGATTCTGCAGATAATCATAGGAGGATTCGCCGGACTCGTTTACAAGCCTTAAGAAGCTTTCAAAATCACCGGCTTTCAGCGCTGCCTTTTGCGCTTCTACGCGGTTTTGTTCATTAAAGAAGTGAAAAGCGCGCAGCACTGCACGGTCGCCGCAGGAACGGCGCAGCTCGGAGATGCTGTTATAGAAACGCTCGGAATCGGCGTCGCGCAGGAAATCAACCCCCAGCGCGTTGCTGATTTTTTTACATTCTATGGTGATATCGGCATAATCCTGCGTTAAATTTGCATGATTGCCGCCGGTATCGACAACGCAGAGGGTATAGCCGAATGAATGAATATCAAGGTTAATCTTTTCGGTTATCGGCTCTGCAGGATCGAAGAAATCGGCATAGGTAAATCCGCCGAGTGAGCTTGCCATCTGATCGAGAAGACCGCATGGCTTACCGAAATATTCACGCTCGGCATACTGCCCGATTTTTGCAACGGTAATCTCATCGGCTTTTGCTTCAAAGAACATACCGTTTACAATATTGCCGACCAAAACCTCAAACGCGGCAGATGAGGAAAGCCCCGAGCCCTTTAAAACATTTGATGTGGTGTAGGCGTTAAAGCCCGAAAGGGTGCAGCCAAGCTCCTTAAAGCGGGAAAGCACGCCGCGAATAAGCGCGGAAGCGCGGCCGTGCTCGGATTCATCCTTTTCAAGCTTGCAGATATCCACGGTATCCATATCGTAGCCCTCGGACTTAATGCGAACCTTGCTGTCGTTGTTCGGTGCGACTACGGCTATAACGTCAAGATTAACGCCGCCCGCAAGCACGCAGCCGTGCTGATGATCGGTATGGTTGCCGCCCACCTCTGTTCTGCCGGGGGCGGAGAAAAGGCGAATATTATCCCTTTCCGAAAATATATCGCAAAAGCTGTCACACGCGGCGGTATAGCGCGCGCGGGCGGCGCTCACATCGCCGCAAAGCATTGAAAAATCCTTATCAAAAGCGCCGTTTTCGATTTTCTGTTTGATTTCGGTGATATTCATAATAGCCTCCGATTATTTTGAAATTATGGCAAGCGTATCTCTTGCGATGGCAAGCTCCTCGTTTGTGGGGATAACATAAACATTTACGCGGCTGTTTTCGGTGGAAATTTTAACTTCCTTACCGCGGAGCTTATTTTGCGCGTCGTCAATTTCAACGCCTACAAAGCTTAAATTATCGCAAACATATTTGCGAAGCTCGGGGTCGTTTTCACCGATTCCGCCGGTAAAGGCTATGGCGTCTACGCCGTCCATGGCGGCAATATAAGAGCCTACAAATTTGAGAATTTCATATCTTTGCATTTCTATTGCAAGCTGTGCGCGCTTGTTCCCCGCCTCGGCTGCGGCGCAAATATCGCGGTTATCGTTTGAAATACCCGAAATTCCGAGCATACCCGATTTTTTATTGCAGATTGTATTTACATCCTCGGGGGATAAGTGCTCCTTTTCGGCTATGTAGGTCAGCGCCGAAGGATCGAGCGTCCCCGAGCGGGTGCCCATCATAAAGCCGTCAAGCGGGGTAAAGCCCATTGATGTATCTACGCAGACGCCGTCCTTTACGGCGGTAATGGAGCAGCCGTTTCCGAGGTGGCAGGTTATTATTTTAAGGTCTTTTTTCGGCTTGCCCTCGATTGCGGCGACCCTGTCGCTTACAAAGCGGTGGGAAGTGCCGTGCGCGCCGTATTTGCGGACGCCGTACTTCTCGTAATACTCATAGGGCAGGGGGTACATATAGGCTTTCGGCGGCATTGTCTGGTGGAAGGATGTATCAAACACGACCACCTGCGGAATTTTATCACCGAAGGTCTTTATGCAGGCGCGGATAGCCAGCACATGAGCCGGGTTATGAAGCGGGGCTAAAGCGCCGAGCTCCTCTATTTTATCAATAACATCGGGCGTTACAAGGCAGCTGTTCGGGAAAATGCTGCCGCCTTGCACTATACGGTGACCGATAGCCGAAATTTCATCAAACGAATCGATTACCTTTGCGTCGCTTTTTGTAAGGGCATACACAACCGCCTCAAAAGCCTCACTGTGGGTGGGCATGGGGGTTTCGGCAGAGTATTCTCTTCCATCAGCTGTTTTGTGCGAAATAGCGCCGGTAACTCCGATTCTTTCGCAAAGACCCTTTGCGAGCACCTGCTCGTTATCCATATCAATAAGCTGATATTTCAAAGATGAGCTGCCCGCGTTTACAACAAAAATTTTCATACTTAAAACTTCCTTCGGTAAAAAAATAATTTATCCTTGAAAAATATTACTCAACTAATATATAATACTGTATATACAGCATTTTTTCAAGTTTTTTTTGCAAAGAAGTGATATTTTGTCGGCAATCGGCGTTATAGCGGAGTTCAACCCCCTGCACACGGGGCATAAATACCTTTTAACCGAGGCGCGCCGCCGCGGCACGGTTATTGCCGCCGTAAGCGGAAATTTTGTGCAGCGCGGCGATGTCGCGATTTTTGACAAGAGAAAAAGAGCCGCGGCGGCACTTGCCTGCGGTGCGGATATTGTGCTTGAAATTCCCGTAAGCTACGCTATGTCAACCGCGCAGAATTTTGCGCTTGGCGGAGTATCGGTATTATCGGCGTTCGGGTGTGAAAGCCTTATCTTCGGCAGCGAGTGCGGAGATATAAAAAGGCTCGAAAATGCGTCGGATATGCTTTCGACCGATGAATACAGGGAGAGGCTTCAAAAATATCTTGATACCGGGCTTACCTTTGCGGCGGCAAGGGAAAGTGCTGCGGGTCTTGAGGACGGTTTGCTTTGCGGCGCTAACAATAACCTTGCAATAGAATATATTGCGGCGGCAAGGGCGATAAACGCCGATATGAAGTTTTTAACCGTTTCGCGGCGGGGCGCGGCGCACGATTCCGAAACAGCCGAAAACGGCTATGCCGCGGCTTCGCTTCTGCGCGAAAAAATGCGGGCGGGGGATTTGGATTTTTGCAAAAAATATATACCGCCCGAGGCGCGTGAGTTTTTTTTGCCGGAAGACGCGGCGGATATAAAAAGGCTTGACCGTGCAATACTTGCGGTCTTAAGACAAAAAACGCCCGAGGACTTTAAAAAGCTGCCCGATATAAGCGAGGGAATAGAAAATAAGCTTTTTTCTGCAATAAGGCTTGCAAACAGCATGGAACAACTGTATAATACAGTTAAGGTCAAGCGGTATACCCACGCGAGAATAAGACGGCTTGCGCTGTCGGCTTTTTTAGGGCTGGATAACGAATTCTTTATGAAGCCGCCGCCGTATGTTAGGGTACTCGGCTTTAATGAAAAGGGCAGAGAGCATTTAGCGCAGGCTGCGGGAATATCACCGATACCGATTATAACCCGCGTATCGGATATTGAAAAGCTGTCCTGCGGTGCAAAAAGGCTTTTTGCCGCAGAGTGCCGAGCGACGGACATGTTCTCGCTTGCCTTACCCGTGCCGCAGCCCTGCGGAGCGGAGTATACCGCGAAAATTATTAAAACGGAGTGATTTTTTATGGTAAGCATAAAGGAAATTGAAAGCTTTAAGGATTACGGGCGCTGTATCTGCGTTACAAACGGCGTTATTGAGGCATATGTAACGGTCGATATCGGGCCGAGAATAATCCGTTTCGGCTATGTTGACGGGCAGAACATGATGTGCTCAAACCGCAAGGCATTCGGTCCTAAGGACGATAAGGAATTTACCGCTTATTTCGGCGAGGGCAAGCACTGGGAGAATCTCGGCGGGCACAGGATATGGCTGTCGCCCGAAAGCTATCCCGAAACATATTATCCGGATTTAGAGCCTGTAAGCTATGAAATTACAGACGACGGCGCGGTATTCACGCCGAATCCCGAGATTGAAAACGGCGCAGCTAAAAGTCTTGAAATCAAAATGGATTCGGACGATGCTAATATGCAGGTTATAATGCGCGTTAAGAACATTTCGGAAAAGGATAAGAATTTTGCCGTTTGGGGGCTTTCGGTCTCCGAAAAGGGCGGAACGCTTATTATTCCTATGAACACTAACGATACGGGGCTGCTTTCTAACAGAATTGTTTCGGTTTGGCCCTATACCGATATGAGCAACGACCGCATTTACTGGGGCAATAAGTATGTAACCCTCAGGCAGGATTCAAAATACGATAAGCCCATAAAGCTGGGCTTTGACCTTAACTGCGGCACGGTTTATTACTGCCTTAACGATGATATTTTCTGCAAGAGCTTTGATACCAACCACCCGAACGGAAATTATCCCGACGGCGGCTGCTCCTTTGAGACCTATACCAACGACAGCATGATCGAGGTTGAATCACTCAGCGAGCTTAAGACTGTAAAGTCGGGCGAGACCGTCACCCACACCGAAAGCTGGGCGCTTTGCAAAAGACCGTGCGATATTGATTTTAAGAACGATAAATCAATTGATAATATGCTTGAAAAGCTGTAAGCTTCAGCAGTTTGAAAAAGGCTTCCCTTTGGGGAGGTCTTTTTCTATGGGGTGCTGCAGGCTAAGCCAAATTGAAAATTCAAATGAATACCACTCAGCCGCTGTCAACGAAGTTGACTGAGGGATTGTTTGAAGCTGATGGTTATTTGAAAATTAAAGATTATATATGCAGAATAAAGTTGAAATACAGATATTAATTTTAGCCGGTAACAACCCCTCCGTCAGCCATACGGCTGCCACCGTCGCGGCTACCACCTCGGTCGGTGCTTCTGCTTTGCAGAGGTGTCCGCCGGACATCCGCACCCTAAACACCGGGAGCCGTCGGCTTGTGCTATTCCGAAATTATGCCGCTGATCTCGGTTTCGCGGCACAGGATATTAGCCGAGTGCTTGCCGAATTTTCCGCTGTCGCACAAAAAATATTTAAGCTCGGAATTGCCGAGAACAACACGCCTTATATGCGTTTCCTCGGTGGAATAATCGGATATTATGCCATCCGAAAATCCGCTAGAGGAAAAGAAAAAGTAATCGTAATACACCTTTTGCGCCATGCCGACCGCATATTCCCCGGTAAAAACCTTTGATGTGGCTTTATAAAATCCGCCGAGGCAATACACATTGTTTACGCCGTACTGCGCTAATGTTTCGCACAGGCGGGCACTGTAGGTGTATATTGTGATGTGCTTTTTATCTGCAAGGTAGGGCGCCATATGCAGGCTTGTTGAAGAAGCGTCAATAAAAACGGTGGAGTTTTCCTTTATAAGCTCCGCCGCTTTTTTGGCTATTGCGTCCTTTTGGCGGTGATTTTTCTGCAGCCGCATTTCAATAGGGGTGTTTATACTGTCTTTTTTCAGCTCCGCGCCGCCGTAGCTGCGGACCACGAGTCCCATATGCTCAAGCTCCGCAAGCTGCCTGCGAACGGTTGATTCGCTGGCGTATACCGCCTTTGCTATGTATTTCACGGTGGCATAGCCGTTTTCCTCTATTATTTTCAGCAGTCTGTCAATTTGTTCTTCCTTCATAAATTACTCCCAATCGGTCAAAAATACGCACAGAAAATGCGTGTTTTGCTCGATTTAAATGATTTTTTTGCATTATAAGCGCCGATTATTGCGTATTTGTGCACTTGTGTTATAATATTATCATAAATAAGCACGAAGGTCAACAGTACAACTGTTTTATTTGTACCGATACAGGAGGTTTTTATGCTCGAGGAGTTAAAGAACACGGTATTCAAAGCCAATCTGCGACTGAAGGAAAGCGGACTTGTAATTCTAACTTAGGGAAATGCTTCGCAAATTGACAGAGAAAGCGGGCTTGTTGTAATAAAGCCCTCGGGCATACCTTATGATGCCATGACACCGAACGATATGGTAACGGTTGATTTAAACGGAAATGTGGTTGACGGAAAACGCCGTCCGTCATCGGATTTGTATACGCATCTTGAAATATACAAGCAGTTCGACAATATCGGCGGAATAACACATACTCATTCAAGGTGGGCAACCGTGTTTGCGCAGGCCGGGCAGGCTATACCGATGCTTGGCACTACTCATGCCGATACATTTTACGGTGATATTCCCTGCACAAGAAGGCTGACTGCCGATGAAATTTCGGGAGATTATGAGAGAGAAACCGGCAGAGTTATATGTGAAGCCTTTGCCGGAAAAAATCCCATGGATATACCCGGTGTGCTTGTGTGCTCCCACGGACCGTTTACTTGGGGAAAAAGCGCTGAAGGCTCAGTGGAAAATGCCGAGGTTTTAGAAGAAACCGCAATGATGGCATGGCACACCTTAAAATTAAATCCTACGGTTGAATTTCAGAAAGAGCTGGCTGATAAGCACTATTTCAGAAAGCACGGTGCCAATGCATACTACGGGCAAAAATAAAACTTTAAAGGTGATTCCATGAAAAAAATTAAGCTTTTTGCCTTTGATCTGGACGGAACTCTGACGCAGCACAAAACTCCGCTGCCGGCCGAAAACCGCGCAGTGCTTGAACGGCTGTCGGAGAAAGGCCTGCTTTGCATGGTGGGGGCGGGCATGTGCCGCAGAATTTTTGAGCAGATGGGGCATTTCCCGATAGATATAATCGGGAATTACGGTATGCAGACGGCAATCTACAACAGCGCCTTAAAGGACATTGAAATAATTGAGGACAACAAGGTTCCTGCAGACCGCGAATCGATTGAGCGGCGCGTGACGGAATTAAGGGAGCGCTGCGGCTATACGGATTTCAAGGGAGATAATGTTGAATATCATTCATCGGGCTGCATAACCTTTCCGCTGCTTGGTACCAAAGCCGAGCAAAGGGATAAGCTTGCCTTCGATCCCGACAGGAAAAAGCGGCGGGCGTTTTACGGCGAGGTCAAAAAGCTTTTCCCCGAATACACGGTTTTTGTGGGCGGCTCGTCCTCGTTCGATATGGCGCCGAAGCCCTACAATAAATACTATGCGCTGAACGCCTACTGTAATGAGCGTGGCATTGCCCACGATGCGGTGATTTTTGCGGGTGATGATTACGGTGAGGGCGGAAACGACGAATCGGTATATTTATCCGATTTCGGCTTTGAAAAGGTTGACAATTATTTGGATTTTCCTAAAATAATGAGAAAATATACGGAGGAATAAGTAATGAAAATCGTAATTATAGGCTCGGGTATGATGGGCTCTGCAATGGCGGTGCCGGCACTTGATAACGGTCACACGGTAACGCTTGTGGGTACTCCGCTGGATACGGAAATAATCGACGGCTTGAAGGAACGCAATTACCACAAGACGCTGAAACGCGAATTAAAGGGCAATATTTCCTTCAAGCAGTTTGAGGAAATTAAGGGAAATATCCCCGAGTGCAATATTTTAATCTGCGGCGTTTCAAGCTTCGGGGTCGAGTGGTTTGCGGAGAATGTAATTCCCGCGCTCAAAAGCGGGCAGCGGGTGCTTGCAATCACAAAGGGTCTGCATGAAAATGCGGACGGCACCTTGTCGCCGTTTCCGATATGGTTTTCGTCATTAAGACCCGATGTATCATTCAATGCAGTGGGCGGTCCCTGCATAAGCTTTGAGCTTGCCGACAGAATACATACCGAGGTTGCGTTTTGCGGTAAGGATAAGGATATACTGAATGAGCTGCGCGCGGCTTTGAAAACGGAATATTACCATATTTCAGTAACGGACGATATAGCGGGAATTGAAACCGCCGTAGCGCTGAAAAATGCCTATGCCATGGCGGTAAGCCTTGCAATAGGAGCGTATACAAAAAATGACCCGTCATTACCCGAAAAATACAATGCGCAGGCAGGACTGTTTTATGAGGCGGCGCGTGAAATGCGCGCTATAATCAAGCTGTCAGGCGGTCAGGATAACGCGCTTATGTTCGGCGTGGGCGACCTTTATGTAACGGTATTCGGCGGCAGAACAAGGAGACTCGGGGCAATACTGGGCTCCGGCACTGAATTTACCGCTGCGCGCGAAATGCTTGCCGGCGTTACGCTTGAATCGGTGGCTATTATAGAATTGCTCGGCAGATATTTCGGCAGTAAAATATCCGAATATCCGCTTATGCAGCATATTCATGAGCGCATAATGCAGAACACTCTGCCTGATATTCCGTGGGATGAATTTATTTGCGATTATTTTTCAGAGTAAGCTTTAGAGGGTGAAAAAATGATTGAAAGAAAATGCAGCTGTGAAATGGGTATGCACCGCGCGCCGCTTGAGAGATATATAATAGAAAGCGGGGCTGTGAACCGTCTGCCCGAATTACTCAGAGATTATAACAAGATTTATATGGTATGTGATGAAAATACATACCGCGTTTTGGGCGAAAGGGCGGAGCAGATATTGAAATCCGTCGGCAAATTTTCGCACAAGCATATTTTAAAGGGCGATGTTTTGCCCGATGCGCGGAATATCGGCGATGTGCTGATACACTTAAACGACCCGAAGGCTGATTCGGATATTTTTAAATACTCGCCGCTGCCTGATTTTATTCTGGCGGTAGGCTCGGGTGTTGTGAATGATGTATGCAGGGTGGTTTCCTACCGTTTGGGTCTGCCTTACGGAATTGCGGGAACCGCGCCCTCCATGGACGGCTATGCCTCCGCAGGATCGCCTACGCTGTTTGACGGCACAAAGGCAACAATAAAATGCACCACGCCGAAATATATTATAGCCGATCTCGATGTTATGAAGGAAGCGCCGTTTGATATGCTGCTTTCGGGCATAGGCGATATGTTCGGTAAATATATCGGAATACTCGACTGGGAACTGGCACGCGATTATAACGGCGATTATTACTGCAAAGAAATTGCCGACGAGGTAATAGAGGCTACCGATAAATGTATGAAAAACGGCTACGATCTTAAACCGCGCAGTGCCGATTGCATTAAAAACATAATGGAGGGCTTTTTGGTAACGGGGCTTGGAATGGCGTTTACGGGCAATTCGCGCCCGGCTTCAGGCTCTGAGCACATAGTGGCGCATGTGTGGGAGCTTGAGAGTGTTGAAAGGGGCGAAAAGCCGAATCTTCACGGGCTTGAGGTCTGCGAGGGTACAAGGATTATGGCGGAAATGTACCGTCTGCTCTACACCGAAACAGCCGATGAGCATTTAAAGTCGCTTATTGAAAAATATCTGCCGTATTTTGATAAGATTGAAGAATTCTGCAACAAAATGGATATGCCGAATGTCACAACCGATTATGATACGATTTATAAGGCTATAAAGCGTGCATTGGGCCTGCGCGACAGGTATACGATTTTGTTTTATCTGCGCGATAAGGGTCAGCTTGACCGTTATGCTGATTACGCGGCGAAGAAATTTCTTGAAAGGATAGGCTGATGAAAACCGGTTGTTTTGAAGGAATAAAGCTTTTCCTTTTTGATATGGACGGCACGCTCTACATCGGCAATCGGCTCTTCGATTTTACCGAAGAATTGCTCGCGTCTATAAAAAGAGCGGGGAAGAGATACCTTTTTATAACCAACAATTCTTCAAAAACGCAGACCTCATTGGGCTTGAGTTTCAGCCTTGCGGACAAGAATGCTTCAATGTC
>URNB01000027.1 GCA_900549055.1 uncultured Oscillospiraceae bacterium | reverse complement strand
ATTAAAGTTCTTAAAAGAAACGCATACGGTTACAAAAATTTCAGAAGATTCAGAAACCGTATTTTACATATATTTTCTCATATGCAACTAAACAAAGAACAAGCAGCTGCCTATTAGCAAACTGCTTGCACTCAATTTCTCATTTTAACTCTTTACCATAACTATTGACAAAGAGCCTGATTCTTTTGCTATCTGCTTTATTGACATCAGTCATTTCAGTTGAAAATCGGGACAAAAAAACGCTCAAAGCCGCATAAACAATGGCTTTGAGCGATGGTGCGGATAACAGGAGTTGAACCTGCATGGTATTGCTACCACTAGAACCTGAATCTAGCGCGTCTGCCTATTCCGCCATATCCGCAAATATTAAATTTATCGGGCAGCCGCGCCCGCGTGACTCTTGCGGTTATCCGAAATTTTCTTCGGCTTGGAGCGCCGATCAAATTTCGACCGCTGCGCCTTTGCTCTGTTCGCTTTCTCTGCCACAGGCAGCGCTCACAGGCAAACTGCCTATTCCGCCATACCCGCATATTAAGTTTTTGTCCTCTGAATTATACACGGCGAGGACTTTCCGAGGCGGAGCGTTTCGCTTAATCCACATTCACGAAAATTTCGCGACAGACTTCAGAATCTTTACACCGATAAAATGCCTGTAGTAATAATTATATCATAAACTTCGCGAAAGTCAACAATTATTTTACCTGAAATTCGATAAAAAAGTTTTGACCGTGTTTACAATTTTTTCCTGCTATTATGGTATTATAAATATGAAACAACACTGCCGAAATTGCAGACCTGTAAAGGAGGTACACATTAAAATGTCACAGATAACAAAACGCGCATTGGAGCGGTCGCTCAAGAATATGCTGCTGAAAAAGCCGCTCACCAAAATCACGGTGGGCGATATTGCAGATGATTGCGGCATTAACCGCATGACCTTTTATTATCATTTTAAGGATATATACGATTTGGTTGAATGGTCGTGCCTTGAGGATGCAAAACGCGCGCTTGACGAAAAGAAAACCTATGATACATGGCAGCAGGGACTGCTGCAGATTTTTGAAGCCGTACAGGAGAACAAGCCGTTTATTACAAATGTTTACCGCTGTGTGCACAGAGAGCAGGTTGAAAAATATCTTACACCCTTGGTTGACGATCTGATATTGGGTGTTATAGATGAAGAATCAACCGGTATGACCGTTCGCGACGAGGATAAACATTTCATCGCACGGGTGTATTCGTATATGTTCATAGGGCTTATGCTCGACTGGATCAGAGATGATATGCGCGAGGATCCGCAGCTTATTGCGGAGAGGCTCGCAAAGCTGATTAAAGGTTCGATGTCTGCGGCTCTTTCCCGTTTTGCGCTTTAATTTTATCATTTCGGCGGATTTGATTAAAATTTTTACACTCTTATGCTCCGTGATGAAAATTTCATCACGGAGCTTTTTCTGCCCATTGTTAACCGATGCAAAACGGGTATAATGTAAGCATAAAGAAAAAACACAGGAGGTTTTCATTATGTATTACTCTGCAGGAACTTATGAAGCGTTCGCTCATCCCGAAAAGCCGAAGGATGTTGATAAAAAATCGGCTTACATTATAGGCACGGGACTTGCGGGACTGACCGCCGCCTTTTATCTTGTCCGTGACGGCCAGATGAAAGGCGAGCACATTCATCTGCTTGAAAAGCTTGATTTGGCAGGCGGCAGCTGCGACGGAAGAAAGGATGTTACCAAGGGCTTCTTTATGCGCGGCGGCCGCGAGATGGACAACCACTTCGAGGTAATGTGGGACACCTTCCGCGATGTTCCGTCCATCGAGACTCCGGTGGTTTCAGTGCTTGATGAATATTATTGGCTCAACAAGCACGACCCGAACTATTCGCTCTGCCGTGCCACCGTTAACCGCGGCGAGGACGCCCATACAGACAAAAAATTCGAGCTTGACAAGGACTCGGCTTTAGCGCTTTCGAAGCTGTTTTTAACCCCCGAAAAGGATCTTGAGGACAAGAAGATATCCGATGTCCTGCCCGATTCCTTCTGGAGCACAAACTTCTGGCTCTATTGGCAGACCATGTTCGCATTCCAGCGCTGGTCAAGCGCTCTTGAAATGAAGCGCTACCTCTGCCGTTATGTTCATCATATTGATGGTCTGCCCGATTTCAGCGCGCTGCGCTTCACCAAATACAACCAGTATGAGAGCATGATTCTGCCGCTCGTCAAGTATCTCGAATCGCACGGCGTGCGTATTGAGTACGGCATGGATGTAAGGAATGTAATTATTGACACCGTAGGCGACAAAAAGGTTGCCAAGCAGATCGTTTATGTCAGGGACGGCGAGGAGCAGACTATCGACCTGATTGAGGACGACCTTGTGTTCATCACCAACGGCTGCTGCACAGATACCTCCTGCTACGGCGATCAGACCCATGCGCCCGATTTGTCCGGTATTAAGAACGGCGCGGGCGAATCGTGGGATATGTGGAAAGCAATCGCCGCTCAGGCGGAGCACGGCGAATACGGCAATCCCGATAACTTCTGTTCGGATGTTGACGCCACCAACTGGATGAGCGCCACCGTTGCGACCTCAGACGAAGAGGTAATTCGGCACATTATGAATATCTGCAAGCGCGATCCGCGTTCGGGCAAGGTAACGACCGGAGGCATCGTCACCGTTAAGGACAGTACCGACAACTGGTATCTTTCCTGGACTATCAACCGCCAGCCGCAGTTCAAGTCACAGGACAAGAACATGGTGCTTGTATGGTTGTATTCTCTGAACACCAATAAGGACGGCAACTATGTGAAAAAGGCTATGCGTGACTGCACCGGTGAAGAGATCTGCCGCGAATGGCTGTATCACATCGGTGTGCCGACCGACAGGATTAATGATTTGGCGCACAACGCCTGCAACACCACAACCTGCTTCATGCCGTATATCAACGCCTTTTTCCAGCCGCGTAAGGAATCCGACCGTCCGAAGGTAGTACCGGACGGCGCCGTAAACTTCGCCTTCATAGGTCAGTTTGCCGAGACGCCGCGCGACACCATATTCACCACGGAATATTCCATGCGCACCGGTATGGAATCGGTCTACACCCTGCTTGACATTGACCGCGCAGTACCGGAGGTGTGGGGCAGTAAGTACGATGTACGTGAGCTTTTACGCGCCTGCTACTATGCGATAGACAAAAAGCCCTTAAGCGAGGCTCCCCTCTCCTTTGCCGAAAAAGAAATACTGAAAATTGCCGTTAAAAAGGTTAAGGGAACGGATATTGAGCTGCTTTTAAAGGAAAGCGGGCTTATAGAGTAAAATATTGATGGATTGATTTACAAAACACCGTGCAGCTTTAAAAGCCGCACGGTGTTGTTTTGTGCTGAGCGCTTTATTTTTCTTTGCCGCGCGGAGTATCCTTATCCTTTTTTCCTTTGCCGAAAATGCCAAGCTCGCCTATGCCTATTACAATAAGCATTCCGCCGAAAATTTTCGCGGTTATATCGCCTCCGAGGAAATCCGTGAGCAAAAGTCCGCCTGCCGTGCCGATAAGCCCCCAAACGGCGATTTTTGCCGCAAGCTTCCATTTTATCTGCTTTTTAAACCCGTAAACCGCAACGGCCGCCACAGCTATCGGGATAAAAAAAAGTAGGTTTATCCCCTGGCTTTTAAGCTGCGGCATATCGGTAAAGACCGACAGATAAATTATAAGCACCGCACCGCCGCCGAGACCCATTGCGCCTATAATGCCCGATAAAAGCCCTGCCGCAAGGGCTGTCCAGCTCATCTGCAAAGCAGGCGCACGCCCGCATAGATCATAAATCCGCCGAAGATGCGCTTAAGCCATTTCGGAGATATTTTTTTCATTATAAGCGTTCCGAGCAAAGACCCTGCAATTCCGCCCGGAATAAATATGAACGAATCGGAAAGCGAAACATATCCCTTCATGAGATAAAGTGTGGCGGATAAAACCGTTATCGGCAAAATGACTGCAACGGCATTTGCATGCGCCTGCTTGCGCTCAAGTCCCAGCCTTTGCAGAAGCGGAACGGCAATCATTCCACCGCCTGCTCCCAAAAGTCCGTTCACAAGTCCCACCGCAAGACCCGCTCCCGCGTTTAAAAGACTTTCTTTTTTAAAAAAATTCATAGAATCACCGCTGTTATTTTTCCCGCTTCGGCGGTGTTTCATTCGCTTTTTCGGCAAAGCGAAACCGCCGAAGCAAAATGCCCGGCGGTTTCGGATAAATAATTATTTCACGAATCGGCTGATACGCGGTTTCTTTTTGGCAAATGGGTTGCTTGTGGGGTTGATTTCAGCCGAATAAGCGGCGCCGCAGTTTTGGCAGGCGTCCGTTCCCGCCTTGTTTACCGTGCCGCATTTTACACATTCCCAAGTGCCGCGGGCGGCTTCGCCATGGTATGCCGCAGGTACGGCAGACTCCGGCGAATTATAGGGGTTTACTATATTCTCAAGCCCTTTGAGCTTTGTTTTGAGCCAAGTGGTTTCCTCGTTTAACTGCTCTATATCCTCGGTATTGCGTATTACCGAAATGGTAAGGGCTATTTGAAGAATACTGATAAACACCGCAACAACAGCCGCAAAAGCATTGTTGCCTAAGAATAAGAAAAACAGGTATACACCGCTGATGATTTGCAGAAAAAGGAGAATGTAAAGCAGCTTTTTCACACAAATATCCCCCTTACGCGCTTAAATAATATTTTACAAGCGACTGCAAGAGCGTATCGCGGTCAATCTTTCTTATAAGGTTGCGTGCATTGTTGTGGGTTGTAATATAAGTGGGGTCCTCGGATAAAATATATCCGACTATCTGATTTATCGGGTTATAGCCTTTTTCTTTCAGCGCATCGTAAACCAGAGTCAGAATATTCCTTATTTCCTGCTCTGTTTGGTCGCCTATTGAAAAAGTCATTGTTCTGTCATTCATAAATTACACCTCTCACAACTGTTTATAATTATTTTATACCTTTTTTCAAAAAAGTTCAAGCACTATTTTCTGAGCTCTGCGCCCGCACCTTCAAGATTTTTAATTATTGCGGCGTTTACCGTATCAATCTCTTTATCGGAAAGCGTTGCGTCGGCAGACCTCAGCCATACGCTGTAAGCCACGCTCTTTTTGCCCTCGGGTATTTGCGAGCCTGAGTATACATCGAAAAGCTCCAGCCTTTCAAGCAGTCTGCCCGCGCCCTTGGTTATAGCCTTTTCAAGTGCGCCCACAGGTAAGTCCTTATCGCAGAGCATTGCAAAATCGCGCTCAACCGCAGGGAATTTCGGCAGCGGCTTGTAAACAGTCTTGCGCTTGTTTATGTTAAGCAATACATCAAGCTTAATTTCCGCAACATATACGCGGCAGTCAATACCGTACTCGGCGGCAACTGTCGGGTGAACCTCGCCGAAAACGGCTGTAACAGTGTTGTTTGCCTTTACAAGCGCCTGTCTGCCCGGGTGAAGATACGGTTCATGGCTCACCTCATACTGCGTATGAGCGCCGCAAAGCCGCATTACACCCTCTATTATACCCTTTAAGGTGAAGAAATCCTCATCCTTGCCGTAAATTCCCACCGACATTGTGGGTATCTCGTCGGGCTGCTCGGTTATGGGCAAATGCTTTGCAATAAAACGCTTTGAAATTTCGTAAAATCTGCCGTCTGTTATCTTGCGGTTGATGTTGGTTGCCAAAACCGACAGCATACTTGTTGTAAGCTGGGTGCGCATTGTAGAGTATTCATCACCGAGCGGGTTTATAATTTTAATTTGTCGGCGGCGCTCGTCGTTTTCGTCCAACATCAGGGTATCAATAGCGGCGGAGCTTATAAATGAATAGGTTGCAATTTCACGGGCACCCGCGGCGGTCATAAAGTCCTTTATTTTATCGCACTTTATACGCTCGGGCAGCTTTTTGCCGCGCACCACGTCGCCGCGCATCGGCTTGCCTATAATGTGGTCATAGCCGTAAATTCGCATAACCTCTTCGGCTAAATCGGCTCTGCCCTCAATGTCGTCGCGTATAGAGGGCACGCGCACGGTAAGCTCCTTGCCGTTTGCGGTGGTGGGCAAATGCAGACTGTTTAAAATGGAAACTATTTTTTCATCGGGCACGTCTACGCCGATAAGCTCCATAATTTTATCGGTTGTAACGTTTATAATTCTTTCCTCGGGCAGACCGTTGTTAAGGTCTATCTCGCCGTCAATAATATCGCCCGCGTCAAGCTCTGAAATAAGCTGCAAGGCGCGCTCCATAGCGTAGGAAACGTTCATAATATCAACGCCGCGCTCGTATCTTCCGCTCGCTTCGGTGCGAATACCGAGCGCTCTGCCCGTGTGACGTATATTATCGCGGCGGAACTTTGCCGACTCTAAGAACAGGTCGGTGGTGTCGCTTTCAATTTCGCTTTCCTTGCCGCCCATTATACCCGCAAGGCATGAGGGCTTTTCGCCGTCCGCAATAACCAGCATATCGGAGGTCAAATTGTGGTTGGTGCCGTCAAGCGTGGTTATGGTCTCGCCCTCTTCGGCATTGCGGACGATTATTTTGTGCCCGCCTATATCGTTATAGTTAAAGGCGTGCATGGGCTGACCCGTTTCAAGCATTACAAAGTTTGTAATATCAACAATATTGTTAATGGGGCGCATACCCGAGGCGGTTATTGCCTTTTTCATCCACTCGGGTGACTCCTTTATGCGCAGGTTTTTAACCACCCTGCCTATATAGCGGGGGCACAGGTCAAAATTGCGCACTTCAATGTTTATATAATCAGATATATTCTGTCCCACCGTTTTATATTCCGGCTTGGGCGCTTTAAATTCGGTGCCCAACACTACCGAAATTTCCTTTGCAACACCTAAAAAGCAGTTGCAATCGGGACGGTTGGCGGTAATTTTAAAGTCTATTATATAATCGTTAAGCCCCAAAACCTCGCGCATGTCGGTGCCCGGCTTCGGCTCGCCCTTTAAAATAAGTATACCGTTTACCGCGGCACCCTCGTAATCAGCCTCGGTAAGGCACAGCTCACCGCCCGAGCAGAGCATACCGTTTGACTCGGTGCCGCGCAGCTTGCCCGCAACAATGTGCGCGCCGTTCGGCAGATAGCTGTCATCAAGCGCGGCGGGAACGTAATCGCCCTCGTGTATATTCTGCGCGCCCGTAACAATTTGAACAGGCTCATTCTTACCCACGTCCATTTGGCATATCTGTAAATGGTCGCTGTTTTCGTGCGGAGTTATTTTTAAAATTTTTGCGGCTACAACATTTTTAATGTTTTCGCCCTGCTTCTCCATTTCCTCAATTTCAAAGCCCGCCATTACCATACGGTCGCAAAGCTCCTCAACGGGAACATTTATATCAACATATCTTTTTAAAGCTTCAAGTGAAATTTTCATTTTGTGCTTCCCCCTTTAAAACTGCTCTAAGAAACGCTTGTCGTTCTCGAAAAGCAGGCGGATGTCGCTTATTTTATAGCGTGTTGTGGTAATTCGGTCAATGCCTATGCCGAACGCAAAGCCCGTGTAAATATCGGGGTCAATTCCGCAGGAGCGCAGCACATTCGGGTGCACCATACCCGCGCCCAAAATTTCTATCCAGCCCGCGCCCTTGCAAACGCGGCAGCCCTTGCCCCCACACTCGCTGCACGAAACGTCCACTTCAACGCTCGGCTCTGTAAACGGGAAGAACGAGGGGCGGAAACGCACCTTTGTATCCTTGCCGTAAATTTCCCTTGCAAACTGCTCAAGCACGCCCTTAAGGTCGCACATGGTAATGCCCTTATCAACCACAAGACCCTCAAGCTGGTGAAAAACGGGGGAATGGGTCGCGTCCACCTCATCGGCGCGGTACACTCTGCCGGGGCATATAACGCGTATCGGCGGCTTTCTTGTTTCCATTGTTCTTATCTGCGCAGCGGAGGTCTGTGTGCGCAAAAGCAGGTTTTCACCTAAATAGAAGGTATCCTGCATATCGCGCGCGGGGTGATCCGCAGGAACATTCAGGCATTCGAAATTATAGTGGTCGGTTTCAACCTCGGGGCCGTCTACCACGTCAAAGCCCATAGACTGGAAAATATCAATCATATCGTTTACAACGTGATTAAGCGGGTGTATGCCACCCGTTTTAACCTCTTTTGCGGGCATGGTAATATCAATCGTTTCGGCTTTAAGCTTTGCCTCGGTGGCCTTTTGCTTCATTTCCGCCTTTTTCTCGGTTATAAGCGCTTCAAGCTTTTGCTTTGCCTCGTTTACAAGCTGACCCATAGCCGGGCGTTCCTCGGGGGAAAGCGATCCCATTTGCTTCAAGAGAGCCGTAAGCTCGCCCTTTTTACCTAAATATTTTACCCTTAATTCTTCAATTTCGTTTTCGCTTGCCGTTTTTTCAATAGCAGCCTTTGCCGCCGCTCTTATGGCTTCGATTTTTTCCTTCATTGCCTTTCCTCCGTATAAAAAAATAAACTCCGCCCTGTAAAAACAGGACGAAGTACAAAATACTCCGCGGTACCACCCGTAATTTTCGCTCCGAGAGCAAACACTCTTTAGAGCCTGTAACGGTGCTCCTCCGTCGTCGCCTACTGTTTTTTTCAGCCGCGCTGCTCAAAAGGGAACTTCAAAAAATTCATACCTGCCCCCGCTTACAGCCGCGGCGGAGACTCTCTTAAGGCGGAGATTCCTCTACTTTCCTTTATCATCGCATTTAAATAGACAATACAATCAGGGCACAATACTTTCCATAGCGGAAAATTCGTCTGATTGTATCGTCTATATCTTAACACCGAGTGAAATAAAAGTCAAGCTTTTTAAGAAATATATGTAAAATTACATACAAAGCATCTATCTGACGCTTGCAAACAGCACTTCCGGTACGCTTTCCGGTTCTATTTCCAATACCGCCGCAAGTTCACCGAAAAGAACCTGCTCTGCATTATGCAGCCGTTTTTCATATGTATAGCCCAGCTTGCGTTTGAGTCTGCGCACCTCCCTGCGCTTTTCATAAATTCCGACCGCAAGGTGCAGCAGCTCCTCGCAGGTGCGGCAGTCGGCATCCTCCGCTACTGTATTCCCCGCAAGCACGCTGTCTCTTATTGCGGGTACGCTTTCAACGAGCCTTTCGGCATTTTCGCGCGAAATAAGCGGGCGCATGAAAATTTTATCACTGTCCGCCGGTGCGTAGATTACATTGTTTTGCTGATACATCGGCTTCAATGTGTAATACGGCCTTTTTCCGCCCGGAACGGTTTTTTCCTCGATACTCTCCACAACGCAAACTCCGGTTTTCCCGTAAATTATCTTCTCTCCTATTTTATACACCCTTCATTCTTCCTTTGCCTGAAATACCGCATTATTATAACGGTGCTATGCCGCCGACATAATGTTATTGTACCACAATTCGGAATTTAATGTAAGCGGATTTTTGATTTTTTCGGTAAAATATTTTCAATTCAGGCAATAAAGGCAGAAATATCACACAACACCGTAAACCTCTATAACGCCGCTTTTATGGTAAAGCGAGGGGGTAACTCTTACTGAATAGCCCCTGCCGTTATCCGCCGTCCATTCAACGGGCTTGCGCCTCGGCACGGCGGAAACGCCGAGCAGCATCATAATAGCGCCGCCGTGCATTATAACAGCTGATTCCGTAAGCCCGCCTTCAATCATATCAAGCACGATCTTATTAAAGCCTACGCAAATGCGCTTTATAAACCCGGAATTATTCTCACCTCCGGGCGGAGCGGACAGCCTGCCGGATGTCCACGGTATAAAATTCGGGTTGCTTTCAAGCTCTGCTGCGGTCTTATTTTCAAACGAACCGAAATCATACTCCTTTAATTCCTCAACCATTACGGGCTCAAAATCGGGGTAAAGCACGGCTCCCGTCTGGCGGCAGCGCAGCATGGGGCTTGAATAGAGCCTTTCGATTTCGGGGTAGTCGATATCGTCCTTTAACAGGCGCAGCTCGTTCAGCCCCTCGGGGGCGAGCGGTAAATCGGTTTTGCAGCCTATGTACCGTCCGTCATAATTCGCGTCGGTAGCTCCATGGCGTATAAGATGAATTTTAAGCGTTCTCATTATATATTCTCCAATAATTCGGTTATTATGCTGTTGGAAACCGGCATACCCCTGTCGGTTATCGCAACCGCGTTTTCGGTTATTTTTACAAGCCCTATACTTTTCAGGCGTTCCGCCGCTTTTATAAAGCTATCAGACAGGTCAGACCCGAACCGCCTGCGGTATTCGGCAAAATTTACCCCGCGGGATAACCGCAAGCGGAGCATAATGTATTCGGCCGCGTCTCCGCCGTCGCCGTCGGGCACAGGCGGCTCCCCGTTTAAAAAGGCTTTAATGCTGCGGGGGTAGAAAAATCGCTTTCCGTCAATAAACGAGTGCGACGCCGCGCCTATGCCTAAATATTCGTCGCAGTTCCAGTATTTAAGGTTATGGCGGCTTTCATACCCCGGGCGGCAGAAATTTGATATTTCATAATGCAAATATCCCTTACTTTCGAGGTATTCGCATATATACATATATTGCTCTGCCGTTTCGTCGTCATCCGGCAGCGTAAGCGTAGCCTTATTTTTATAAAACAGGGTGTTTTCCTCTATTTTCAGTATATATACGGATATATGCTCCGGCTCAAGCCCCACGGTAAAATCAAGGCTCTTTTTAAGACTTTTTGTATTTGAGCCCGGAAGACCGCACATTAAATCAAGCGAAATGTTTCTAAAGCCCATATCCCGCGCCGCTTTAACCGTTTCGGCGGTGTCCTTTACGGTGTGCGTTCGCCCGAGCAGCAAAAGCTCTTCGTCACTTCCGCTTTGCGCGCCTACCGACAGCCTGTTTACCCCTGCCGTTTTGCAGGCGGAAAGAAATTCGGCGGAATTGCCCGCGGGGTTTAACTCGGCGGTTATCTCGGCATTATCGGTAATACAAAAAGAGGAGCGCGCCGCCCTTAAAAGGGGAACAATTCTGTTCCCCAAAAGCGACGGCGTTCCTCCGCCGAAGTATACCGTATCAATAGGGCGACAGATTTTATCGCCCCAAATTTTAAATGATTCACAAAGCCCTTTAACATATGCGTTTATAAGCTCCTCCGTAACACAGGCGGAATAGAAATCGCAATACGCGCATTTTTTCGTGCAAAAGGGTATGTGGATATAAAGACCTATGGGGTTATCAGTCAAGAATTTCACCCATGCAGCTGCCGGGAACTGCAGCGGCATTTGCCTCGTCGGTATCTATGTGCATGGCAAGCTTATATTTGGGGCTGACGCGAGCCACAACGTCACCGAAAACAAGCGCGCGACCCTCGGTCGGGATTTTAACGCTGACAATCTGCTTGTCCTTAATGCCGTATTTCTCGGCGTCCTCGGGGGTCATATGTATATGGCGCTTTGCGGCGATAACACCCTCGGTCAGCTCAATTTCACCTGCGGGGCCTACCAGCTTACATACGCCCGAGCCCTTAATATCGCCCGATTCTCTTATGGGCGCGGTAACGCCGATAGAGCGAGCGTCTGTAAGAGACAGCTCAACCTGTGTTTCGGGGCGGGTCGGACCTAATATCGACGCTTTAAGCTGTGATTTCGGGCCTACTATGGTAACCTTTTCCTCGCACGCAAACTGACCGGGCTGTGAGAGATCCTTTTTCGGGGTGAGCTTGTGACCCTTGCCGAAAAGTATTTCAAGTGCCTCGTCTGTTACATGAACGTGGCGCGCGGATATTTCAACCAAAACTTCTTTTGCCATTTTATAAGAACTCCTTTTTTTAATCTAATTTAATTTTACCATATTTAAAAAAGTTTTCAAGTGCCAAAATGCAAAAATCAGTTAAGCAGCGCCCTGTCGTTTGCAAATTCCTCGCCGCTCAATTTGCTGAAGGCCTCAAGCAGGTATTCAACCGTGAGTTTTTTCTTTTCCTCGCCCGAAACGTCGAGTATTATTTTTCCGTTGTTCATCATAATAAGGCGGTTGCCGTGGGCTATTGCGTCGCGCATATTGTGGGTTACCATCATAGCGGTAAGCCCCTCCTCGGCTATAAACTTATCAGAAAGCTCAAGCACCTTTGCGGCGGTTTTCGGGTCGAGCGCCGCGGTGTGCTCGTCAAGCAGCAAAAGCTTGGGCTTTTTCATTACCGCCATTAAAAGCGTAAGCGCCTGGCGCTGACCGCCCGAAAGCAGTCCCACCTTTGCCGAAAGGCGGTTTTCAAGCCCCAAATCAAGCTCGGAAAGCATTTTTTTGAACTGCTCGCGCTCGTGCTTGTTTATCGCCCATTTAAGCCCGCGCCTTTGACCCCTGCGGGCGGCAAGCGCCATATTTTCCTCTATCCACATATCGGCCGCAGTGCCCATCATAGGGTCCTGGAAAACGCGCCCCAAATACTTTGCGCGCTTGTGCTCGGGCAGCTTTGTAACGTCGGTGCCGTCAATTATTATAGCGCCGCTGTCCACCGGGTAAACGCCCGCTATCATATTAAGCATGGTCGATTTTCCCGCGCCGTTTCCGCCTATTACGGTAACAAAGTCGCCGTCATTAAGGGTTAAATTAAGCCCGTTTAACGCCTTTTTCTCGTTTATTGTGCCCGGGTTAAAGGTTTTATAAACATTTTTAATTTCAAGCATCGGCTTTTACCTCCTCGGCGGGTTTTACGCGTTTTTCGGCAAGCTTGCCCTTCCAATAGGGTACTCCGAGGAAAAGTGCCACAACCGCCGCCGTAAGCATTTTAAGGTCATTTGCGGGAAGTCCCAGCCACAAAACAAAGGTTATAACTATATAGTAGATGACGCCGCCCAAAACCGCGCCTAAAAGCTTAAGCGCAAAGTTTTTGAATATCTTACCGAATACCACGTCGCCTATTATTATGGCGGCAAGACCTATTACTATGGCGCCGCGCCCCATATTAACGTCGGCAAAGCCCTGGTACTGTGCAAGCAGCCCGCCCGAGAGCGCCACAATACCGTTTGATACAACAAAGCCTATTATCTTGTTCGTTGAGGTGTTTATTCCGTTTGCCCGCGCCATCGCCTGATTGCAGCCTGTGGCTCTGAGCGAATGACCAAGCTCTGTGCCGAAGAACCAATAAAGCAGCGCAATTATTACAACCACAAATATACCGCAGACAATAAGCGATTTATTTATGCTGCGTAGAGAAACCAGAAGTATTTTTCTGTATTTCATAGCTGAAAGCGGCTGATTTGCCTTGCCGCTCATAATTCGGAGATTTACCGAGTAAAGAGCTATTTGCGTAAGTATTCCGGCAAGAATCGCGGGAATGCCGAATTTCGTGTGCAGAACGCCCGTTACAAAGCCCGCTGCGCAGCCCGCAAGCAACGATAAAAGCATGGCAAGATATATGTTCATTCCACTTGCGGTACATACAACCAGCACCGCGCCGCCCGTGCCGAACGAGCCGTCTACCGTGAGGTCGGCAAGGTCAAGTATTTTATAGGTGATAAACACACCTACCGCCATAATACCCCATATTGCGCCCTGCGCCACCGCGCCCGGCAAAGAACTGAAAAATGACAGCATTTTTTTAATTCCTTTCAAAACTGCAATAAGCGATAGGGTATAATACGCCCTATCGCCATAGCTTGATTTTTTTATTTACTGAATTGCCGTGTAATCGCTCGGAACGGTTATGCCGAACTTGTCGCAGCGTTCCTTAATATACTTCTTAACCGGAGCGGAATCAAAAGCAATATCCATATCGGCGGGGTCTTTTCCGTTTACAAGTATGTCATACGCCATTTCGCCCGCTTTTTTTCCTATGCTGTAATAATCGATTGAAAGGGTCGCAATGCCGCAGCCGTTGCAAATACCCTTCTCACCCGCGATAATCGGGATTTTTTTAGGTTCTGCAATGTTGTTTATTATCTGCACATTTGAAGCCATTGTGTTATCGGTCGGAACATAAAGCGCGTCAACCTCGGAGCAGGCGGTGGTTACAACCTGGGCTATATCGTTAGAATCGGCGCTTGTATATTCCTTGGTTTCAATGCCTGATTTTTTAAGATATTTTGCGATTTCAGTCGCCTGATATTTTGAATTCGCTTCGCCCGAGCAATAGAGTATGCCGACCTTTTTAGCATTCGGCAGCAGTTCCTTAAACATTTCCGCCTGCTTATCAAGCGGTGCTAAATCTGAGGTGCCTGTTGCATTAATGCCGGTTTTGCCTGTCCAATCCTTCAAGTCAATCTCAAGCGCGGTTGCATAATCGGTAATCGATGTGCCTACAATCGGAATACTCTCCGTTCCCGAAACCGCAGCCTGCAAAGCGCCCGTTGCGTTTGCGAATATAAGATCAACCTTGCTCGATACAAACTGGTTTACTATTGTGGTGCAGGTGGATGATTCCCCCGCGGCGTTCTGCTCCTTAAATTCAACCTTATCGCCGAGCTTTTCGGTGAGCGCGTCCTTAAAGCCCTTGGTAGCGGCGTCCAATGCCTCATGCTGAGCCAACTGGCAAATGCCGACCGTGTATTTATCCTTTTCCTTTTTCTCGCCGCAGCCCGCAAATGATAAGCCGACAGCCGCAGACAGAGCAAAAGCGGTCATTGCCGATAATATTTTCTTTATACTCATATCCATCAATCTCCTTTTGAGGATATTATATCGCTTTAAAGCGATAAAGTCAAGTGTGAATTTTCACTTTTCTAATGACCGTGCGGTTTAATTTCCAGCTTATCCCGTTCCGCTCCGAGGTCAGCCCTTAAAAGAGCGATAAAAACCACGGCAAGCGGTATTTCCGCGCCGAGCAGCGCCCTGCCAGTAAACGCCGTGCAAAGCAGCGCCGATACTATTCCGCCCGCAGTGAAGGCACCTATCATAGATAAATGCATAAGCAGCCCCGCAAGCATTTCCTTATTTCCGTGCCTGAGCCATTTAACAAATTTGACCCCCGTCTGCCGCAGATGATTGGTGCAGAAGGTGGTCGCCATTACCACATGGCGCGACTGGCGGAAGGTATTATACTGCATGGAGGCTATGAAATTTATCAGCACCTGGCATATCTGCGGCGGCGCGTCATCCGGAATAAATGCTATCCCCGAAAACGCCAGCATTTCAAAGCCGATAAAAAATGTATCCCATCGCATTTTGAATGCCGAGGTCGTATATTTCGGCATAAGCTCGGATATTACCGCACCCGCGAAATATGCCGATATCGGTATTAAGTAATAAAGCGCCTTTTTGAAGTTAAACGTCCCTATATTGACGGACATCAGGACAAAATTCGCCGTCTGTGCATTGCAGAATACCCCACCCTTAAGTATATAAGTATAAGCGCCGAGATATCCGCCTACGGCTATCATTGTTACGAACACCCAAAATTTTTCGCATTCAAGCTCGGGTCTCTCATGCTCTGCTTTATTGTCCATTTTTCTCTCCCAAATCGATTTCCGCCGCGCCTGCACCGACCGCCGCGTCTCTTACAGCGCCGTGACATGTAAACATTATTACCTGACCATCCGCGGAATATTCCTTTAGGAAGCCCGCCGCAGCCTCTGCTCTGCGGTCGTCATACTGTGCAAGGGAATCATCCAAAAATATCGGCAATGCGCCGGAGGTTTCGAAAATCATCGAGGAGAGCGCAAGCCGCAGGCTTAAATACGCCTGATCTGCCGCGCCGCTGCTTAAATATTCCGCCTCGCGGCTGCCGAATCTTCCGTTTTCCTCAACGCTCATATCAAACGCCTTGGTTATAAGCACAGAGCCGTAAGCGCCGCGGGTAAGCCTTGAAAAAATCCTGCCCGCCCGTTTTTCAAGCGCCGAGCCGTAGCTGCCGCGAAGCTCCGCAAAGCTGTCCTGCAGCGCTTCAAGCGCAGTATCCGCCGCACGGCAAAAGCCTTCCTGACAGCTTATCTTATCGGTAAGCTCCTTAATTTCCGCCTTGAGTCTCTCGGGGTCGGGCGCGTTTTTAATGCTTATTCCGTCCTCTGCTTCGGCCCTTGCAAGCATGCTCCGGTTTTCGGAAAGCTTTTCGGAAAGACTTTCATATTCCGTTTTAATGCTTTCAAAATCGATTTCCTTTGTCGTCCGCGGCAGAGCCTCAAGCTTTTGGCGCGCTTCATCATACGAAATATTGCCGAGATCCTTTGCCAAATAAGTAAGCTTCTGCTTTATCTGCTTAAGACCGTCAGCTTTCTCTGCAAGCGTATCAAGCTCGTGCCGAATTTCATCCGTGCTTTGTGCGGGCTTATAGCTGCAGTAAAGCTCAAGAAGCGTTTTTTCGGCAGCTTTATAGGTGTTTTCCGCCTCTTCCATTGCCTTCCGACTCTCAAGCAGCAGCTTTTTCTGATTTTCAAGCGCCGCCGTTCCCATTCCGAGTGAGGTGTTGACAGCTTCAAGCCTTGCAGACAAAAGCGACAGCTGCTGCAATACATCCGTTTTATCCGCATTAAGCCTTTCGGCTTCCGCTTCAAATGCTTTAAGCCGACTTTCATAATCCTCAAGCGTGCGCTTATCCGCAGGGCGCAGAATAAAGCTTAAAAGCGCCGATACCGCCGCTCCCGCAGCGGGTATTAAAGCAACGCTTTGCATTTTAAAGGCAAAAAGCAATAATGCCGCCAGCAGCGCAAAGCCCGCAACCGTTATAAATACAACATTTATACCGCTCTTTTTACCTCTAACATCGCTTTCGGTCGCCCGAAGGGCTTCCGCTGCCTTTTTATTTGCGGAAATATTATTTTCGGTCTCCGTTTTCTTTTTGTTCAGGTCGGCAATTTCCTTTTCAAGATTCTTGATCTTTTCTCTGCCGCCCTTATCCTCTGCGTCCGCTATACCGACCGACAGCCTTTGCACCTCATCGGTTTTATCCTTTAATTTTTCGGCGGCGGTATCAAGCTTTGCAAGACACATCTTGACCTTGCCGACATATAAATCATCTATCACCCCGCCGTTTGTTAAACGCAGTTCCTCCTTTGCCCTTTCAAGCTCATCCTTAGTCTCAAGCAGCTCTTTAAGCTTTTCGGCGTTTCTTATATCCTGCTCGCTGTCGATTTTTGCCTTAAGATACGCCGCGCGCTCGGCGTCCTTTTCGATCGACGCGTTAATAATATCGGCGTTTTTACGGTATTCGGCATGCTTCTCGTATATATCCTCCGCTCTTTCAAGCTCCGATTCAAGCTCTGCCAGCCGCTTTTTGCTCTTATCGCACTCGCCCGCTCTTCCGCTTTTGGAAAGAAGGGCAAACCTTGCCTTTTGCAGCCTGTCGCTCACCGCGGCGAAGGATACCGATTCGTCCCCCGTAGTCACCATATTCGAAAGCTTTGAATTTATCTCGCTTTCGGCAGCGGAATCGCTCTCCGCCTTGCCGAACTGTCCCACAAAGACGCTGCGCTCAAACGCGGCGGCAGATAGCCCGAAAAATCTTTCACCCACATTGCCGGATAAGCTTTCTCTTGTACCGTCAGACATATCGGTAAGCGTAATTTTATCGCTCGAATTGGTGTTGCCGAATTCCCGCTCTAAACGGTAGCTTCTGCCGCCGTGCTCGAAATCTATGCTTCCCGCAGACTTTTCCCCGCTCCACGGAGCGTATTTTTTACGCGGATTTTTAGCTATGGAGGAAGACCCGCGCTCGCTGCCGTAAAACATCATTTTAATAAAGGTCATAATTGTAGTCTTGCCGTTTTCGTTTTCGCCGTATATGACGCTGAAGCCGTCCTTAAAATCTATTGTTTTATTTTTAAGGCCGCCGAATGCGGCTATATATATTCTGTTAATTTTCATCGCAGCTCACCTCGCCGTCAAACGCCTTTAAGCCTAATTTCAGCGCCTCTTTTAAATTTTCTTTTTCTTCACCGTCGGCGGCGTTCAGCCTTGAAAGCATATTTTTCACAAACAGTCCCTTAAGCGAAATTTCATGCGATAATTCTTCATAATTTATCGGAGGCTCGGTTTTATCACGCAGCTTTGCATAATAAAGCGAGCCGAGCCTGCTTAAAACTTCGGCAGGGATTATATTCGCAGTGCCTATAAGCTCGATTTTGCAGAGATTCTCCGCGTAATTTTCGCCGTATTTTTCCTTTAACGCCGCAAGAACCTTCTCTGCTGCAGCGGCGTTTGTTTCACAGCCGGTGATATTGATTTTTTCATAAAGACACATCCTGCGTGCCGTCGGCAGAAATTCGAGATTGTTGCCGCCCTTTGATATTTCCCCTATATAAACTCCCTTTTCGCCGAGCTCGTCAAAGCCCATGCCCTCCGGGCAGCCGGGATACGCGTAAAAGGTCTTGCCGAGGCGCCTTATTTCGGTACGTTTATGAATGTGACCGAGCGCTATGTAATCCATACCGCTGCTCTCAATAAACCCGGGAGTCACGGAGTTGTAATCGGATCCCATATCGCTGCGAAGCTCGCCGTGCAGCACCATTAAATTTATATAATCGTCATCCGGCGGAGTAATCGAAAGCCGTTCCTCCCCCGCCGCATATACGCTCTCAAACGACCTGCCGTACACCCGCAATCCTATATCGTCAAAGGTGATGCAGTCGTCCGCCGTGCCCAAAACATAAAGATTTTCAGGCAGCTTCCGCGTTTCAAAGGGCGAATCTGCGGTCAGCGGATCGTGATTGCCGGCGGCAAATACCACCTTTATTTTCGGCACGGAGGCTATTTTTTCAAAAATAGGCGCAATAAACTTTTCCGACACCTTGTTTGAATCGAAAATATCCCCCGCCGCGGCTATAAGCTGCACGCCCTGCTCGCCGGCCTTATTGATTATGCGTTCAAAGGTCATGAGCGCCTCATAACGCCTTGCGTCCGCCCCCGCTCCCAGAAAGCTCTGTGCGGCGCCTATATGCGCATCTGCCAAATGCAGTATTTTTACACTGTTCAATCGTAATCATCCCCCATATTTAAATATAACATTTTTAAAAACATTTGGCAAGTATGTTTTGACTTTAACGGTTTAATGTGTTAAAATATAATCAGTTCCTTTTGAAAGGGGTCTTAAGCATGGAAAAAAACAACGCAGCCGATCGGCTTTTTGAAGCTGTTTTAACTCTTAAGGATAAGGAAGAATGCTATAAATTTTTCGCCGACGCCTGCACGCCGAAAGAAATTCAGGCGATAGCGCAGCGATATAACGTTGCAAAAATGCTTTACAATAAGGCGGTCTACAGCGAGATTATAGAAGCCACAGGCGCCAGCACCGCCACAATAAGCAGAGTCGCCCGCTCAATTAACGAAGGCTACAAAATGGTTTTTGAAAGGTTAAAGCAGGAAAATGAGTAATTACGACCGCTTTGCCGAGGTTTACGATCGCCTTATGGAGGATGCAGACTATAAAACGCGCACCGATTACCTGCTCTCTCTTTTTGAAAAGCACGACCGCCGCCCCGCCCTGCTTTTAGACCTTGCCTGCGGCACGGGCGGATTTTCCAACGAATTTGCAAAGCGCGGTATCGATGTAATAGGTGTGGATATTTCCGAAGAGATGTTAGCCTCCGCACGGCAAAATTCCGCCAAGTGCAAAACCGATGTGCTTTATCTCTGCCAGCCCGCAGAGGAACTGGATCTTTACGGCACGGTGGACGGCGCCGTCTGCTGCCTTGACAGCCTTAACCACATAACCGATTATTCCGCTTTTTGCACCGCGATTTCAAAGGTATCGCTTTTTCTTGAAAAGGACAGGCTTTTTATTTTTGACGTTAATACCGTTTTCAAGCATAAATATATACTTGCGGACAATACCTTTGTTATAGATCGCGATGATGTTTACTGCGTTTGGCAGAACGAGACCGACCCCGAAACGCTTGAAACGGATATACTGCTCGATTTCTTTATAAGGGACGGGGACGCTTACCGCCGCAGCGGCGAGGAATTTTCCGAGCGTGCCTATTCCGACCGTCAAATTGATGAAGCGCTTATATCGGCGGGGCTTGAAAAGGTAGCCGTGTACGTCGATATGACCCTCTCTCCCCCGACCGACGAAACCGAGCGCGCAATATATGTCGCAAGAAAAATATAAATGTAATGTCGCACAAAAAATAATTCAAATTAACTATTAAAGCTGAATTATAAAATCCGAAAAAACCGGCTGAATTTTTAATCATAAAAACATACCGTAGGATAATACATATATTATGTAGGGCAAAATCCGTAAAAGGCGGCGGCTCATACCGAAGAATGCCCTCTCTTCGCTCGCCGAAAAACGGAAGTGCGCCGCATACATTAAGAAAAATCAAAAAAATTAAAAAAAGTTCTTGACAAACAGGTTATGTTATGGTAAGATAATGTTCGTCGCCGGTGAGTGATATGCAAACCGGGCGGTACACATGACGGGAGCATAGCTCAGCTGGGAGAGCATCTGCCTTACAAGCAGAGGGTCACA
>URNB01000026.1 GCA_900549055.1 uncultured Oscillospiraceae bacterium | reverse complement strand
CGTTGTTATTCTTACGGTCACGGTATTCTCGCTTATATGGCACTGGAACGATTATCTGCTGTGCGCAATGTATTTAAGCGACGATTATCCGCTTGCAATGTCGCTTAATATGCTGCCCACCGCGCTTACCACAATGGGCTATTACCTTAACCCGGAAACGCCCGAAACACTTGCTTTCCAAATGGCGGGCTGCGTGCTTTTCGTAACGCCGATGCTCGTAGTTTATATGATACTTCAGCGCCGCTTTATAGAAAGCATTGACCGAGTCGGAATTACAGGATAGTAATATTCTGAAAAATAAATATAAAAAGGGGAAATAATCATGACAAAAAAAATTGCAAGCATTTCAGCCAAGCTATTATGCCTTTTGATGGTATTTGCCTTGGTTGCAGGCTGCCGCAAATCTCCGGAAGATTCGTCTTCGGATTATTACACTTCCGAAATAATAGTGGACGATGACACCTCCGGAAGCACCTCCGGCGGAGACGGCAAGGGTACAGACGCCTCCGGCACAACCTCGGGCGGCTCGAAGGCGAGCGGTACCTCAAGCACCGGAAACGGCAAGGATAAGCCGAACGCCGGCACAACGGGCGGCAAGGTTAATCCCGAAAAGTATCGCGGCACTACCGTAAGATACGCTACCTGGAAAAATCCTTACCAGAACGAGGACGGCAAGGTTGTTGAAAAATTCCAGAAGAAGTACGGAATTAAGGTTAAGATCGACACCATACCCCAGAGCACCTATGTTCAGGAGGTTACCGGTAAGATTGCCGCAGGCAACTCGCCCGATATATTCTTTGATAACGGCACATTCCCGGCGTCAATCGCCTGCTTGCAGCCGCTTGAGGCTATGCAGCTTGATTTGAACGACGGAATATGGGATCAGGGTATGATTAAAATGTCAACCCTCGGCGGCAAGCCCTTCCTTGTTAATACCGTAGGCAATATCTGGGCTGAGGTTGACTGCCTGTTCTACAATAAGAAGATATTCGCGGACCACAACATACATACCCCCGAAGAATATTACAAGAAGGGCAACTGGACCTTTGAAACCCTTACACATTGCATGACCGAAGTTAAAAACGCGGGCTACATAGGCGGATACATTGACGTTCAGTCGCTGCTTGCTTCAACCGGTACAGGCTTCTACGGCTTAAAGAACGGAACCATTACCAACGGCGTAAACGAAATGACCTATAATGTAATGACCCAGATTTCCCAGTGGGTAAGCGACGGTCTTATTAAAAACCCGCTTGAGCGCAACCTGCTGCAGAACTTCATAAAGGGCAAGGCAGGTATTGCTATTACCAACGCTTACGGTCTTAAGGCTACAGGCTATTTCTCGGAAATGAACCCGAATGATGTAGGCTTCACCTACATTCCGAAGTATGACAACAAAACAAAGGCTTACACAACGGGACTTTTCCGCGGCTGGGGACTAATTCGCGGCTCTAAAAACCCGGTTGCCGCAGGAATATTCCTCCGCTATTATCTCGATGTAAATAATTACGACACCAACTCCGCCTTCATAAACAACGAGGCAAAGCAGTTCTTCTTCAAGCTGACCTCCGGTGTTAAGACCGACGATAAGAATCCCTACCTGATTCTCGGCGTGGCGTCCCTCTGCAGCGAAAGCACCGATAAATACAACGGCTTCGCAGCCGAGGCTCCCGGACAGGTAAGAACAAAAATGCAGGCATTCCTCCCCACAATTAACAGCAATGTTAAGAAGGTAAACGAGGAAATAACCAAGCAGATAAAGTCCCTCGGACTTAAATAATGTCTACTGAATAATTGCATTAGCAAATGCAATTATATAAAATCGAGTTAAAATCTCGATTTTATGGGTCAAAACCTTTGTTTTGACCGTCAGTATCCATTGATTGTCGCCTGATTTTAAAAAGAATCAAAATGTGATTCTTTTTAAAGTGCAAGGTTTTTTCGCAAAATTGCGCAAAAACCTTGCACCTGAACAATTCAAAAGTTTACACCAACATGCTCGGGTTAAGGTACTTTTGAATTGTTCGGCAGGCATTAAATAAGCATTTTTCCCCAAACTACGGTGCGGCGAAGAAATGCGCCGCACCGAAAGGAGTATGAAAATGATAAATCGACTGAATCTCTCTAAAAAGGCGCTTGCCTTTTTGCTGGCTTTTTCGGTTTTGATTTCCACCGTGACAGTTAATCTTGCGGTTTTTGCGGATGTATCGCCCAAAACCTCGGGGGATACCTTCACAGAGGGCGTTAAGGGCGCGGTCTGGAACGGAGAGGTCGCCACGGGCTACGCGGGAGGCACGGGTACGAAAGCCGATCCGTATTTGATCGAGACTCCGAATCAGCTGGCGTACATGCTCAAGCACGATGTTGTCGCTACGGCGGATAAAAACAATAAAACCAGTGCTTCAATGGGCAAATACTACAAGCTGACGGCTAATATATATCTTAACGATATAACAGACCCGGAATGGATGGATAATTCTCCCAATTCCTGGTTCACAACCGACAGTGCAGAGCGCTTCGGCGGCAACATAGACGGCGACGGCTACACAATATTCGGTTTGTATTTTAATGGAACGGCAGCCGGCGCGCTTATCCCTTATGCCGATATATGGGGTCGCGATATTTCCTTTAAAAACATAAATATATCCGATTCGTATATAAGCTCAAGCGGTTACTTTGTTTCGGCGCTTGTGGGCTATGTTTACGGCGGCACGAAGAATACCGTTACATATTCAAAGTGCTATGTTTCCGAAAGCGTTACAATAAAGACCACTTCGCAGTATGCAGGCGGACTTTTGGGCTGCACTGCCAACCAGGAAGATAAGTATGTTATAGAAGACTGTGCGGTTTTAGGCTCGGTATCTGCCTCGGGCGGCTATTCGGCAGGCTTCTGCGGATACTTTTACGCCGCGAATGTTGTAAAGATAAGCAACAGCTTTGCGCTCGGCAGCTTCGGCACGGATATTGACGAGCAGAAGGACAGCTACACGGTTTCAAATCTTGCCAAAATCAAGGGCGACGCCGCAAAGACCGAAATGCCTAACCTTGATTGGAAAGGCGTTTGGGAAGTGACGGAGAACTATCCTGTTCTTCAAATTGCAAAGCCCGGCTTTGATATATGGGACGGCAAGACAGCAGCCGCTTATGCCGGCGGCAGCGGTACTGCGGACGATCCTTATCTTATATCGGACGGCTCGCAGCTTGCGTTAATGCTTTCCGAGGGCGATAATTCAAAGGATAAGTATTACGAGCTTGCGGCAAATATTTATCTTAACGATGTATTTGCGGAAAACTGGAAGGACAACAGCCCGAGACAGTGGTATTCATATGACGTACTCGGCAAAAAGTACTTCCAGGGTAATTTCAACGGTGCAAATCACGCCGTGTACGGAATGTACTACAAGGGCAAGGATAACAGCGTCGGCTTAATACCTGCCGCAAAGGGTACGGTATCCGTAAGCAATCTGCATGTATATGACAGCTATATCGAATCCGACGGCTATGCGCTTGCAACGGTCATAGGCTTTGTAAGCGGTAACTTCAAGGCTTCAAAGTGCTATATTCACGAAAGCAATACCGTTAAGTGCAATCTTGCAACACAGGATAACGCCGCGGGCGGTATATTCGGCTACGGCACGGGCGAATTCACGGTCGAAGCGTCTGCCGTGGTTTCCGAAAGAATAACCGTGGGCACAACGGGTAAGGTTTATAACGGCGCTATAGTAGCAAATACCTGGTCAAGTAAGGTAAGCGTTAAAAATACCTTTGCAAACGGGGCTTTCGGTAAGGACCCCGGAGGCGCAAAGAGCGCCGACAACTGCTACACCGCAGTTAATGACCCGGTATACGGCACGGATGTCTGCGATGCGGAAAAAATGAAGGGTACGGGCGCTAAGGACGCAATGCCTTACCTTGATTGGAGCAAGACCTGGATGGTCAGCAGCAGCGGATATCCGAAATTCAAGCCCGAGGAAGCAGAGGAAAGCGAAATTTGGGACGGCAGCGTTGCAAAGCGCTATGCCGGCGGCTCGGGAACGGCAGCCGACCCGTACCTTATTTCCTACGGCTCGCAGCTTGCTAAAATGGCAATAGATTCAAAAAGCGCGGGGGCTTACTATAAGCTTACGGGCGACATAAAGCTCAATGATACATCTGCCGAGAACTGGAAGGCGACAGCCGAGCAGTGGCAGTGGAACAAAAATATATTCGCAGGCACGCTTGACGGCGCAGGCTGCAGGATAACAGGGCTTTATTATGACGGCGATCAATCGAGTGTCGGTCTTTTATGTTATGCAAAGGACGCGACGATAAAGAACCTGATTTTGGCTGATTCATATATCCGTTCAAGCGGCTTCGGCGTAGGTGCGCTTGTGGGCAATGCCCACAGCGGCACGGTTAAGATTACCGACTGCGTTGCAGAGGATAGCGTTTCGGTTGAATCGACCTATAACAGCGGCGGAGACAAGGGTGCCGGCGGTCTTGTAGGCTACGGCGGCGCTGCTGTGGTTATTGAAGGCAGCGCGTATGAGGGAACGGTAAAGGCTCCCGGAAACGCAGGTGCGCTTGCAGGCAACTGCTGGGGAACGGTTACGGTTAAAAACAGCTTTGCCGTGCCCGAAATGAAGCTTTGCACCAAAAAAGCGCTGAATGCCGCTTCTGCAAACAACTACAGCACCTTCAGCGGGTCTGAAACAGGCGTTACCACCGTTACTGCCGAGCAGATGCGCGGCAAAAACGCACTTATAAATATGCCGCTTTTAACCGGCTGGGCAGCGACCGAAAAATACCCCTCAAGATTTTATGAGGGCGTTGCAGATGAAGTATGGTCGGGTGTTACCTCGGTCAACTACGCGGGCGGCGCGGGAAGTAAAAACGACCCGTATATCATTGAAACCGCAGAGCAGCTTTTCAAGCTTGTGAATGATATTTCCACTGCGGGCAAATTCTACAAGATAACAAAGGATATAAAGCTTAACGATACCTCGGTCTCCGATTGGAAGGCTACTGCCAAGCAGTGGGTAAGCACCGCGACCTTTGCGGGAACGCTGAACGGCGACGGTCATACAATAAGCGGACTTTACTATAACGGCGGCGAATCGAGAGTAGGTCTTTTCCGTTATGCGAAGGACGCCGAGATAAAGCGCATTGTGCTTGATAACGCGTATCTTTATTCCACCGATTACGGTACGGGTGCGTTTGTGGGTATGGCAAGCAGCGGCACAGTGAAGATTTCCGAATGCTATGCGACCGAAAGCGTAAGCGTTGAATCGACCCTTGCTACAGGAAATGACAGAGGCGCCGGCGGCTTTGTAGGCTACGGCGGCGGTACGGTTGTAATTGAAAATTCCGGCTTTACGGGTTCTGTAAAGGCTCCCGGCTTCGCGGGCGCGTTTGCGGGCAACTGCTGGGGTACTGTTACCGTAAGGGGCAGCTTTACCACATCGGGCGTTAAGTTCTGCACCAAAAAGGGACTTAGCGATTCTTACAATAACTACGGCAACGGCGATGCGGAAGCGTCGGTCACAAAGCTCACCGCAGAGCAGATGACGGGCGAAGGGGCAAAGACCAGTATGCCGCTTCTCAACTGGGAGGTATTCTGGAAAACGACCTCCCGCTACCCTGTATGCAAATTCTTAAGCCCCGACGGCACTCCCGGAGAGCGCTGGACGGGAGCAGTTGCCGAAAACTATGCGGGCGGCGACGGCAGCGAGAAAAATCCTTATCTTATCGCTACGGGCGAGCAGCTTGCAAAGGCGGTACAGGATAACGAGAGCACCGGAAAGTATTATAAGATTATTGAAGACATAAAGCTTAACGATACCTCCGCTGCTGATTGGAAGACCACCGCTAAACAGTGGATATGGAACAGCAATATATTCAGAGGCAATATGAACGGAGACTGCCATACCGTAAGCGGTCTTTACTACAACGGCACAGCCTCTAAAATAGGTATCTTCTGCTATGCGAAGGATGCGAATATCAAGCGTATTAAGCTGACCGATTCCTATATCTATACAACCGGCTTTGCCGCGGGAGCAATTTTAGGCGACGCCAACAGCGGAAGCATAAATATTTCCGATTGCTATGTTACCGACACGGTTTATGTTGAATCGGCATATGACAAGGGCGGCGACAAGGGTGCCGGCGGCATTGTGGGCTACGGCGGCGCGACCGTGATAATCGATACCTGCGCCTTCCTCGGAACGGTTAAGGCTCCCGGCAATGCGGGCGCGTTTTTAGGCAACTGCTGGGGAAGCTTTGCGGTTAAGAACAGCTTTGCCGTTCAGCCTATCAAGTTCTGCACAAAGAAGGGACTCGGCAGCGCTTCTGTTAATAACTACGGCACCGGCGCAGACGCCGAAACAGGTGTTACAAGAGTTACGGCAGAGCAGATGAAGGGCGCGGACGCGAAGAAAAATATGCCGCTTCTCAACTGGGTACGCTCCTGGAAGGTATCGGATTCCTATCCCGTGCTCAATGTCGGCGAGGACGAGGGTGTTCCCGGCAGAGTATGGAGCGGAAGACTTGCAACAGGCTTTGCGGGCGGAAAAGGCACTGCGGACGATCCGTACCTTATTTCTACACCCGAGCAGCTGGCGTATCTTGTAAATGACCTGTATATGAGCGTCGGAAACTATTATAAGGTTACCGATGATATCTACCTCAATAATGTTAAAAACAGCAACTGGGAAAACGAAAGCCCGAATCAGTGGTTCTGGGTAAGCGCTGCGAGAACAGGCAACTTCAACGGTCATATCGACGGCGACGGTCATGTCATTTACGGAATATACCTTGATGTTGAGCAAACCACCGATGTTCTTTACACCGGTCTGTTCCCGACAATTTCGGACGGAACTGTTATTGAAAAGCTCGGAATTGCCGAGTCGCACATAAGGGTTCATACCGATAAGACGGGCGTTGAATCCTATGCGGGCGGCTTCGCGGGATATGTGTTCTTTAACAAGAGCGATTCGGAATATGTCGATAAGGGTGTTGTATTCCCGAGAATCTCACAGTGCTTCGGCGACACAAGCGTTACGCTTGAGGCTGCATTCTGCGGCGGTATAGTCGCGGGCGCTCCGAGACCTGCAGACATAAACGACTGCTACTTTGTAGGCAAGCTGATAGGCGAGCGTGTCGGCGGCATTGTAGGAAACAGCTGGACGGAATATGAGGGCGCAACGGTTACTCACTGCTATTCGGCTACAGCCGACGCCGATTTACTCGGCAACGGTAAATCGAGCGTTACCAATTCCTCAACCCCGATTAACTATACCGAGAACTATGCAAACTCAACGGGACTCGGAAACATGGTGACCCAGGTAAGTCTTCTTATGATGCGCGGCGACGCCGCACGCAAGAACATGGTCGGACTTGACTTTGACAATGTGTGGCAGGCGCTGCCTAACGGCACACCGGTGCTGAAGATATTCGGCACTACCGATAAATTCTCGAATACCTCGCAGCCGAAACCGATTGAGCTTTCCTTTGTAAGCAACGGCGGAACAGAGGTAGAACCGATTTACGGCAACCCCGAGGAAAAGGCAAATCTGCCGATTCCGACAAAAGAGGGCTATACCTTTGAGGGATGGTATGTTTACAGAGAGCTTGACTTCAAGTATGCTATCGATTACTTCCCCTATTTCGATCAGATACTTTATGCCAAGTGGACTCCGAACGGTAAAATACAGGATTTTGAGGAATATCCCAACACTATGTACGATACCGGTAAGGATTATGAGCTGTACATGCCGGGCGTTACCGATTATAACGCCAACTTCGTCAGAAACGGAACAGCTTCAATGCACAGAATAGGCGCCGATTCGTCCGACAGCGATTTCCTTGTAATGTATGAGGATATGCTTACCGTCGGGAAGAAATATACCCTGACGATTTGGGCGACCGCCGATAAATCGGGAACACAGGCAGACCTTTCACTTGTTCACGAAAACTGGCCTGATGTTTACGATACCGATTCGGGCGTTGAGCTTATCAAAACCGTAACTCTCGACGAGGGCGAATGGCAGAAGATCGAATACACCTTTATTGCTCATACAAAGTGGATCGCGCTGCGCACCTCCGGCAATGCAAGCGTATTCTTTGACGATATTATGGTGTCGCTTGTATCGGATGAGATTTATCCGGTCAAAAACACCACTAATACCGACAAGAATACCGGCAATACCGATATCACCGATAATAACGGTCAAATTTCGGATAATACGGATAATACCGATAATACAGATAACGGCGATACCGACAATAAGCCGAGCGGCGGTAAAAAGGTTATCAAAAAGCGCATAAAGAAAGCGCGCACGGGCACAGAGGAAAGCAATATCTTAATACCTGTTGTTATTATCTCCGGTGCGGTTGCGGCGGCGGCACTGATAATTGTAATCATTGCGGTAAAACGCCGTAAATCAAAAAAGCAGACGAAGACTCTGTAAAGTGACAAAACGGGGCAGGGAATTTATTCTCTGCCCTAAAGCTATTAATAACCGATAACGGGAATATAGGGAGTATATCAGCTATGGAAAATGTGTTTGTAATTACTGATTTCGGTGCTGTGGGCGACGGTAAGACCGATTGCACGGCAGCCATACAGTCGGCATTGGATGAAGCGGCGGCGGTTTCCGGCAAGGTGGTTGTACCGCCCGGGGTTTTTATGACCGTCGGCGGACTTAAAATGCGCGGTAAGGGGGTGAGCCTCTGCGGCACGCCTGCCTGGAGCTTCAGGAATGACGGCGCTTCGGTTTTAAAACTGTGCGGAGATAAGACCGACTGTATGCTTGATATAAGCGGGGCATTCGGCTGCACTATTCACGGCATCTGCATGAACGGAGCGGGGCTCGGCGAGAATATTCACGGAATAAAGCTTTATTGGGATCGCTCAAACGGCGGCGGTCAGGAGGATACCCCGACGGTGGATGACTGCCGAATAGGCAATTTCACGGGCGACGGTCTGCACTTTGAGCATGCGTGGTGCTTCTCGGTGCGGCACTCAATGATTTACGGCAATAGGGGAGCGGGTCTTCTCATAGCCGGGTGGGACGCATTCATCATAGATAACTGGTTTACAAGCAACAGAAACGGCGGAATCAGAAGCGGCGGCTATGTGGCTTCAATAACCGCCACGGGCAACAGGGTTGAATGGAACCGCACCGGCGGCTTTATTATAGAGCGGGGCGACAGCTTCAATATCACAGGCAACTTTTTTGACAGAACCTTCGGTCCTGCGCTGGAGCTCGGACGGGACGGTATCGGCGTTAATCTTGCCACCGTTACCGGAAATGTTTTCAGGCGCGGCGGAGCGTATGAGGAAAAGCCGTTTGAAAATCCTGAAAAAAGCTCGCACATGATACTTGACGGCTGCACGGGCTGCGTTATTACCGGGAACACCATGAAGGTGGGCGCGGGCGACGGCGGCGTTCTGCCGGTAAGCCCTGATTACGGCGTTATCATGCGTAACTGTGAAAACAGCATTTTAAAGGAAAACGCCATGCATAACGGCTCGCTTAAAAACAACCTTATTGAGGAAAACAACACAGGCTGCATAATTGCGGATAATGTTGGCTGTTTATACAGCGGCGACTGACGGGGTGACTATTTATGGATCTGCAAAAGCTTTTATATGAGGAAAACGAAAAGCCGCTCGACCGAATCGTGACAGACGGCGGATATACAAGAATATTCAGAACTATCGGCTGCATAGGGGACAGCCTGTCCTCAGGCGAGCATGAATCGCGTGATGAAAACGGCAATGCGGGCTATCACGATTTTTATGAGTATTCGTGGGGTCAGTATATGGCGCGCAACGCGGGACTCAAGGTGTTTAATTTTTCCTGCGGCGGAATGACCGCGAAAAAGTATATAGAGTCCTATGGGGACAAATGCGGCTGCTGGGCGACAGACAGGCTGTGCCAGGCTTATATTCTGGCGCTGGGAGTAAATGACCTTTACACAAAGGAGGTTGAGCTGGGATCAATTTCGGATGTCGATACGGAAAATCCCGAAAACAGCAAGCCGACCTTTGCAGGGTATTACGGCAGAATAATTTCAAAGCTGCAGATGCTTACTCCCGATTCAAAATTCTTCCTTGTGACCCTGCCGAGGGTGTCGAATCTTGATGTGGAGGGTCACGCCGCACTGCTGCGGAAATTCCCCGAGCGCTTTAAAAATACATATGTTATAGATCTGGCGCAGTACGGCCCCGATTATGACGGGGAATTCAAGAAAAAATTCTTTGTCGGCGGGCATATGAACGCCGCGGGGTATATTTTGTCGGCTCAAATGATAACCTCTTATATAGACTACACGGTCAGGCATAATTTTGAGGATTTCTCACAGGTCGGATTTATAGGAACACCGTATAAATATTTGTAAGGAGCGCTTAAAATGAGGATAAATCACGATTTTCATATTCATACAAATCTATCGCTTTGTGCCGCCGAAACGGTGACTGCCGAGCATTATATCAACAAGGCAAAGGAACTGGGTCTTAATAAGATCGGCTTCACGAATCATATGTGGGATGAGAATATACAGCCGTTTTTAAACCGTTCCTACAAAATTCAGACCGTGCCTTATAACCTTGAGCTTCGGGATGAGCTTGAGACCCTTGATAAACAGGGAATAAAGGTGTATTTCGGCGCGGAGGCGGAATTTCACCCGATCTACGGCGTTGCCCTGACAGAGGAAAACGCCGAGAAATTCGATTATATAATCGTGCCGAATTCTCATACGCATATGACGATGGATAAATCCCTTTACAAGCCGTATGAAAAGCACGCCGAGTTTATGATTGAGGCGTATGAAAAGATTCTCGGCTCCGCCGTCAGCCGTCATATTTTGGCTATGGCGCATCCGTTTGACGCGGTTTGCTGCCCGTATGACAGGCAGATCTTATATAAGATTATTTCCGACGATACATATAAGCGTCTTTTCTCCGCAACCGCAGAAAAGGGAATAGCGGTTGAGATAAACACATCCTGCTTTAAGGGAATAACAAAGGACAATTTTGAGCAGTTCGGCGCAATAAGAATGTTCCGAATCGCGCGGGAAATGGGCTGCCGCTTCACCTTCGGCAGTGATTCGCATTCAGAAAGCGGACATGACGATTATCTGTATATTGCCGGTACGCTTATAGACGGGCTTTCTCTTAAAGAGGAGGATATGGCAGAGGCAGTGCGGTGAAGCTGATGAACGGTTTTTCCTGCATTCGCAAAGGGACTTTGATACAGACCCTTAAGCCGAGGAGCATTATGCTTCTTTTCTCCGGGGTCTATTTTGTAAGCTATTTAACGCGAATCAACTATGCGGCGGTCATCTCCGCGATTATCGCGGATGAAAAAATCAGCGCTTCATATGCAGCCGTTGCGGTTACGGGTGCCTTTGTGACCTACGGCGCGGGGCAGCTTGTGAGCGGGTGGCTGAGCGACAGGGTTCAGCCGTCAAGGCTGGTTGCGGCGGCACTTATTGTAACATCGGTTGTAAATTTATCCGTTCCGTTTTGCAGCGCGTGGGTACGGAATGCCGTATGGTGCATAAACGGTGCGGCGCAGGCGTTTATTTGGCCGCCCCTTGTGCGCATGGTGCCTGAGCTGCTGGATGAAGAATATCAGCTCAAGGCAGGCGTGCGTATTTCATGGGGAGGGCATTTCGGCAATATTGCCGTGTATTTGATAGCACCGCTTTTTATAAGGCTTTCAGGCTGGAAATCAATATTTTTATTTTCGGCATTTGCGGGATTTATTACCGCTGCAATATGGCTTGTTTTGTGCGGAGGCTTAAATACAAGGCTGAATGTAAAAAGCAATGAGAGAGAAAAAAGCGGGAAAGCCGTAAACTGTACCGCTGCTGCTTTTGTATTTATAATTGCTGCCATAATAATCCAGGGTTCGCTTCGCGACGGTGTGACTACCTGGATGCCCTCGTATATATCCGAAACATTTTCACTCGGCAGCGATATTTCCGTTTTGTCGGTGGTAGTAATGCCGATTTTCGCGTTTTTATGCATATGGGGAACGGAGTATCTGTATTACGGAATCAAGGATGTTCAAAAATGCTGCCTGATATATTTTTCCGCAGCGCTTGCGGCGGCATTGTTAATTCCCGCAGCCACAAAAACAGGTCCTGCACTCACAGTGATTGCAGCATCGGTGTTGGTCGGCTCAATGCACGGAATTAACATACTGCAGACCTGCATGCTGCCGCGGCAGATTGGCAATAATAATCGCATCGGATTGATATCCGGTATTTTTAACGGCAGTGTTTATATCGGCAGTGCGCTTTCAACCTATGGCTTTGCATTGGTTTCCGATATATTCGGTTGGAACGGAACCGTTCTTGTGTGGAGTGTCTTTTCTGCTCTCGGCGTTCTGATATGCCTGCTTCTCACAAGACTTTGCAAACGATGATTATGCCGTGAGCAAAATAAAGCCGCTTATCCGATAATGAATCGGGCAAGCGGCTTTTTTCATATTAATTTGTTTGCGGTGCTTCGTAGGATACATTAAAAAGGCGCGAAAAAGAAAATTTTATATGTTTACAAACATATGTTTCGCGGATATAATTATAATAGGAACGGACAAAAGGAGGGCGTATTTTTGGAACGCAGTTATATCGCAATAGATTTAAAAAGCTATTATGCGTCGGTTGAATGCGCCGCACTTTGCCTTGATCCGCTGACAACAAATCTGGTTGTGGCGGATTCCGAAAGAACCGAAAAAACGATATGCCTTGCGGTGACTCCCGCGCTTAAAGCATACGGAATAGGCGGCAGAGCAAGACTTTTCGAGGTTGTGCAGAGGGTGAACGAGATAAACGCCGACAGGCGCCGAAAAGCGCCGGGCGGAAAATTCACCGGATCTTCAAGCGATAAAAAGGAGCTTGAGGCTCACCCGGAACTGGAGCTTGAATTCATAACCGCAAAGCCGAGAATGGCGCTTTATAAAAAAATAAGCGTTGAAATTTACAATATATATCTTAAATATATCGCACCCGAGGATATTTACCCCTACAGCGTGGACGAGGTTTTTATAGACGCAACGCATTATCTGGACACCTATAAAATGTCGGCGCGGGAGTTTGCAGGCGCAATGATTGCGGATGTGCTGAAGGAAACCGGCATAACCGCAACTGCGGGAATAGGCACAAATATGTATCTTTGCAAAATTGCGATGGATATTATGGCAAAGCACATAGAGCCCGATAAAAACGGAGTTCGCATAGCGGAGCTTGACGAAATGAGTTACCGCCGTTTGCTGTGGCGGCACCGTCCGCTTACCGACTTTTGGCGGGTAGGGCAGGGGTATGCCAAGAAATTGGAGGCAAATGCGCTTTACACAATGGGGGATATTGCACGCTGTTCTCTTGAAAATGAGGAAATGCTGTACAGGCTTTTCGGTGTAAATGCCGAGCTGCTGATAGACCATGCATGGGGCTATGAGCCCTGTACAATAGCGGAGATCAAGGCATATAAGCCGGAAAACAGCAGCACAAGCTCAGGGCAGGTTCTGCAGTCGCCGTATCCTTATAAAAAGGCGCTCATCGTTATAAAGGAAATGGCGGAATTATCGGCCCTCAATCTGGTGGAAAAGGGGCTTGTTACCGACCAACTGGTGCTTGATATCGTTTATGATGTTGAAAATCTTAAATACGGCGGAAAATACGGCGGCGAAATTGTATCCGACAGATACGGAAGACTCGCCCCGAAGCCCGCGCACGGAACGGCGAACTTGGGGAGATATTCCTCCTCCACACGGGAAATAACGGATAAAACCGTGGAGCTTTTTGAAAGAATCGCCGATAAGAGGCTTTCGGTGCGGAAACTGAATCTTACCTGCAACCACCTGATAAGCGAGTCGGAGGTTCGCGTGCGGCACGAGCAGTTAAGCCTGTTTGACGATTACGAGGCGGCAGAAAGGGATCGAGCAAGGTACGCATCTGAGCTTGAGAAGGAAAAGAAAATGCAGAAGGCTGTGCTTAAGATCAAGGGGAAATACGGCAAGAATGCCGTTATAAGGGGTCTTGATTTGCAGGAGGGTGCAACAACGCTTGAAAGAAACGGTCAGATAGGAGGACATAGGGCGTAGCGATGGCGGAAAATTACGAGGATATAATAAACCTGCCTCATCATATATCGAAAAAGCATCGACCTATGCCGCGGGAAGCGAGGGCGGCACAGTTTGCTCCGTTTGCGGCGCTTACGGGATACGAAAGCGATGTTAATGAAGCGGCAAGGTATACAGGCAAAAGGCGGGAGCTCGGGGAGTATGAAACAGAGCGGCTCAACCGCCGTATCAACGAAATACGGGACGGCATTCACGGTAACACCGAGGTGATAATCACCTATTTTAAGCCCGATGAAAAAAAGGCGGGCGGGGAATACCTTAATATCGGCGGCAGAGTAAGGAAGATCGATGATTACGGCAGAACCCTCACGCTGACAAGCGGCGCTTTAATTCCGCTCGATGATATATCCGAAATAGTATTTAAAGACGGTAAAGCATCCGAATGAATGCTATATTGGAAAAAGATAAACGGTAAAAATAAAAACGGGGCTGTCGAGTTAAGACAGCAAAAAAACAACCGGGCAGCCCGAAAAAAGGGTTGCCCGGTCGCTTTGCTTACTGTATAATTAAATTGCTGAAAATAACCCGGAAAGCAGGTTAATTATACAATGTACGGAACAAGAAATCAAGTGGTTTTACCGTTAAATTCAGAAACAAAAATCAAAGGAGACGATCCGGTATTCAAGCTCGCGGAAATATGCGACACGTTAGACTATACCGATTTGTACAAAGCATACGTCCGCACATACCGGAAATATGATCCTGCTATGCTCTTTAGTGTGAGAGGACTCGAACCTGCGGTTTGCTCCTTTGCGGTGCCCATGGTTGCTGTGCTGCCGCTTGCAACTGCCGACTGCGGCGTTTTGTTTTACGCGCTGTATCATCCGCAGGATGCGCTCGCAACCTCGCCCATCACCCGCTCCGAAAGTCCTCATTCGTAGGAACGGGGATTTCCGACTGTAGACAAGCCTTAAGAGAGGCTTGCCGTTTCGGTTTATAGATGATTAAAAAACACGTTTAAAAGAATACTGATTTTTCTTTTTTATATTATGATGAGTTGCCGCGTTTTTTTGCTTTCTTCTTTCGAGCAAAAGAAAAATAAATATGATTATAAACGGTAAAAAACAACTGTGGTTTTCCAAAATTACCGCCCACCAAGCAGGTTTGAAAGCTCTGCCAATTCTTTAAGCGACAGCTGCTCCGAGCGCACCGTTTCGGAAATGCCTAGCGTATCAAGTGCGTTTCTTATGCGCTCCTTTTCAATGCCCGCAGTGTTTGAAACGGTATTTACAAGCGTTTTGCGGCGCTGTGCAAAGCAGCATTTAACAAGGCGGAAGAACGCCCTTTCGTCATTTACCTTAACCGGCGGCTTTTCGAGTATTTTAAGCTTTATAACGGCGGAATCTACCTTCGGCGGCGGCATAAAGCTTTCCTTATCAACTCCGAAAAGGATTTCCGGCTTTGAGTAGTAGCTCACGGCAACGCTCACCGCGCCTGCCTCTCTTGTTCCCACCTCGGCGCAGAGCCTTTCGGCCGCTTCCTTTTGCACCATTACGGTGACGGTGTCTATCGGCAGTCTGCTTTCAAGCAGGGTCATAATTACGGGCGAGGTTATGTAATAGGGGAGATTGGCACACACCGCGACCCTCTCGCAATCCGCGAAATGCTCTTTTATGAGCGCTTTCAGGTCAAGCTTTAAGGCGTCGCCGTAAATTACTTCAACATTTTTACAGTCGGCAAGGGTTTCGGGCAGCACCTTTTTCAGCCGTTCATCAAGCTCAATTGCCACGACCCGTTTTGCGGCTTTTGAAAGCTCCGCTGTGAGCACGCCGAAGCCCGGACCTATTTCGAGCACTCCCGTATTTTCATCACAGGCGGCGCGCGCCATGGCAGGGCATACCTCCGGGTCTGTTAAAAAATTCTGCCCGAGCGATTTTTTAAAGGTAAAGCCGTTCTTTGCAAGCAGCGAACGGACGGTATTTATATCGGATAAATTCATAGCAAAACTCCTAACAAACAAATTATATCGCAGAAAAATATTATTTGCAATAAATTTTTGTTGAGAAACCGAAGGATATATTGTATAATGGAAGCATACAACAGAATGTAGGTGAATTTCAATTGGATAACAGGTATTATGAAAAGGTAATTGAGGAAATGCAGCCATTCCTCGATGAGCAGGGCTTTAAGGCGCAGGAAAACGGAAATTTCAAAAATGACAAGCGCGAAATAAAGATTGCTTATGATGAGGCACGGCAGATGTATACGCTGTCGGCGGCGGATATAGGCGAAGAGGGCGACGGCGAGCTGAAGGAAATAGAAGCGTGGCTTTTTGACGACAGCCAAAATGCCAAGGACGCAGCGGCGGTCGGTGTGGATTTCACCGCTACGCTCCGCAAAAATATGGGCATACGCCTAAAGCGCACGGCGGACGGCAGCAATGTTGAATTACCGTCCTTTTCAAAGGGCGGCAGCATTACCGTTACGGGCTTTGCAAAGAAAATGCTCGATTTCTTCCCGGCGCTTAAGGATGAGTATAAGAATCACATAGCGGTAAACGGCAACTTTTTGTATCTCAACTTTTTCGGCGAGTATTTGGTGCCGAACATCAAGCAGGTAATGGCTTCGGGCAATAAAAAGCAGATTAAAAAGCTTTACGATATTTTAGAGGATATGTATGTAAAGGGCGACCGCGATACCGTAAATTCCGTTGTGGCGGTGCTTTGCGCTGCTGCGTATAACGATGAGAAGGCTACTGCTGCAATTAAAGAAATGCTTGATACGGATAAGCATTTCCTTTCATCCTTTGAATGCTTTATGCCGATGCTTGCGAAAAACAAAAAGCTCACGGCTTCGCTTATAAAATAAATCAAGGGGGTAATTTTATGGAGTATGTAATTATCGGAATCATAGTGCTGGCGCTGATACTTTTATTTGCAAATGTAAGGGTAGTGCCGCAGGCAACCGAGTATGTAATTGAGTTTTTAGGTAAATACAAAACTACATGGGGCGCGGGTCTGCATGTTAAAGTGCCGATTATAGAAACGATTGCCAAAAAGATAACTTTAAAGGAACAGGTGCTTGATTCACCACCGCAGCCTGTTATCACCAAGGATAATGTTACAATGCAGATAGACACGGTGGTTTATTTTAGAATTTATGACGCAAAGCTTTATACCTACGGTGTTGTAAGCCCGCTTAACGCTTTGCAAAACCTTACCGCCACCACGCTTCGTAACCTTGTGGGTGAGCTGGAGCTTGACGGCACGCTTACCTCAAGAGATACTATCAACGCGAAAATGACCGCGATACTTGACGAGGCAACCGATAAATGGGGCATGAAGGTAAACCGCGTTGAGCTTAAAAACATTATTCCGCCCGCTGAAATTCAGAATGCGATGGAAAAGCAGATGAAGGCAGAGCGCGAGCGCCGCGAAACGCTTTTACAGGCAGAGGGTCACAAGGCGGCAGCTATTACCCGTGCCGAGGGTGATAAACAGGCTATGATATTGGCGGCAGAAGGCGAACGCGATGCGCGCATTGCAAGAGCCGAGGGTGAGGCAAAGGCTATTTATCTTAATAAAAAGGCTGAGGCTGACGGTATCCGCGCCATAAAGGAGGCTGCGGCAGACGCGGCGGTGCTTGAAATAAAGCGCCTTGAAACCCTTGCGGAAATTTCAAACGGCACTGCGGCGAAGCTTATAATTCCGACAGACGCTGTAAATATGGTAACAAAAAATACGGTGTTCACCGAAACCACGGGCATAGGCGATGTAACGCACGAGGCACCGAAGCCCGTAGTGCCGCCCAAAAAGGACGAGTGCTGCGACGATTAAAAATATTTGACAAACGCGGTATAGTGTGTTATACTGTATTAAATTGAAAGAGCAAAGGCGCTCATAAAGGGATATAATTCTCTTTATGGGCGCTTAATTTTTTTTAAAACGGGGGAATTTCAAATGACCGAAAAGGGACTTTACCGACAGCAGTTTGAGCATGACGCCTGCGGTATAGGCGCGGTTGTGAATGTGGACGGCACAAAAAGCCACAGGGTGGTTGATAACGCACTTTCTATAGTAGAAAAATTGGAGCACCGAGCCGGGAAGGACGCCTCGGGTGAGACGGGCGACGGCGTGGGAATATTGGTGCAGATATCCCATAAATTCTTTAAAAAAGCCGCAAAGGAAATAGGTATAGATCTGCCCGGCGAGCGTGAATACGGCGTGGGAATGTTCTTTTTTCCGCAGGACACTTTGAAGCGCAATCAGGCTAAAAAAATGCTTGAGGTTATAGCCGAAAAAGAGGGCGTTGAGTTTTTAGGCTGGCGAGATGTGCCTACAAAAAGCGAGATTTTGGGGCAGAAAGCACTCAGCTGCATGCCGCACATTATGCAGTGCTTTTTAAAAAAGCCTGCCGATACTGCCAAGGGTCTTGACTTTGACCGCAAGCTTTACATAATCCGCCGCGTGTTCGAGCAGAGCAACGATAATACATATGTTGCCTCGTTATCAAGCCGTACTATAGTTTACAAGGGTATGTTTTTGGTGGGACAGCTGCGCCGCTTTTACCTTGATTTGCAGGACACGGCATATGAAAGCGCAATAGCGCTTGTGCACTCGCGCTTTTCCACCAACACAACGCCCAGCTGGGAGCGCGCCCACCCGAACCGCTTTATACTGCACAACGGTGAAATAAACACCATTCGCGGCAATGTCGACCGTATGCTTGCGCGCGAGGAAACAATGGAAAGCGCCGTTATGGAGGACGATATGGATAAAATCCTGCCCGTGGTAAACGCGGCGGGGTCTGACTCTGCCATGCTTGATAACACGCTGGAATTTCTTGTTATGAACGGAATGGATCTGCCGCTTGCCGTAATGGTTACTATCCCCGAGCCGTGGCGCAACAGCAAGACCATAACCAGAGCCAAAAGAGATTTTTATCACTATTACTCTACAATGATGGAGCCGTGGGACGGCCCCGCAGCCATACTTTTTTCGGATGGCGATACCGTAGGCGCGGTGTTAGACCGTAACGGACTGCGCCCCTCGCGCTACTATATAACCGATGACAATACGCTTATTTTGTCCTCCGAAGTAGGCGTGCTTGATATTCCTGCGGAGCATATTGTTAAAAAAAGCCGCTTGGAGCCGGGTAAAATGCTGCTTGTGGATACGGCGAAAAAGCGTATTATATCCGATGAAGAGTGCAAGCGTTATTATGCCACAAGAAAGCCATACGGCGAGTGGCTCGACCAGAATTTGGTGCATCTTTCCGACCTTAAAATGCCTAACTGCCGCATAGAACGCTACGATTCAAAGACCCGCGACAGGCTTTACAAGGCGTTCGGCTATACCTATGAGGATATGCGCAACGCTATTATACCAATGGCGAAAAACGGTGCGGAGGCTACCGCCGCAATGGGCACGGATATTCCGCTTGCAATGCTTTCCGATAAGCACCAGCCGCTTTTCAATTACTTTAAACAGCTTTTCGCACAGGTTACCAATCCGCCTATTGACGCTATACGCGAGGAGGTAGTAACAGATACCTGCGTTTATGTGGGTTCAGACGGTAACCTACTGAACGAGACCGCCGCAAACTGCGGGGTTTTGGAGCTGCCGAACCCGATTATAACCTCCGCCGAGCTTGTAAAAATAAAGGCTATAAACCGCCCCGGCTTTAAGGTGGAAACGGTTTCCTTACTTTATTATACAAACACGCCGCTTGAGCGCGCGCTCGATCACCTGTTTGTGGAGTGTGACCGCGCTTACAAAAAGGGCGCTAACATACTTATACTTTCCGACCGCGGGGTTGATGAAAACCATGTCGCCATTCCGTCGCTTTTGGCGGTTTCGGCTATTGAGCAGCACCTTATACGCACCAAAAAGCGCACGGCGCTCTCTGTTATACTTGAAAGCGCAGAGCCGCGCGACGTTCACCACTTCGCAACGCTGTTAGGCTACGGCGCGCGCGCCGTAAACCCCTATTTAGCCGAGGAATGTATAACCGAGCTTATTGATAAAAAACTGCTCGATAAGGATTACCACACCGCAATACGCGATTATAACAGTGCCATACTTCACGGTATTGTAAAAATCGCCTCTAAAATGGGTATTTCCACAATTCAGTCCTACCAGTCCTCGCAGATATTTGAGGCGATAGGCATAGGTAAAGAAGTAATTGATAAATACTTTACAAACACCGTAAGCCGCGTGGGCGGTATAGGGCTTGAAGAAATTAACGAGGGCGTTGAGTACCGCCACAGCCATGCATTTGACCCGCTGGGACTCGGCGTTGATACCACACTTGACAGCTTCGGCGAGCATAAGCTGCGTTCGGGAGCGGATAAGGAAGACCATATGTACAGTCCCGAAACGGTGATAGCCCTGCGCGAGGCAACGCAGCTCGGCTCATATGTACGGTTTAAGGAATACACCGCAATGGTGGATAACGAGCGCCGCCCGCACACGCTGCGCGGATTGCTTGAGTTTAATACCGAGGGTGTAACACCCATTCCGCTTGACGAGGTAGAACCTGCAAGCGAAATTGTAAAACGCTTTAAAACGGGCGCTATGTCCTACGGCTCGATTTCGCAGGAGGCGCACGAGTGTATGGCGATTGCCATGAACCGCCTCGGCGGCAAATCAAACTCGGGCGAGGGCGGCGAGGATCCGCGTCGCGAGACCCCGCTGGCCAACGGCG
>URNB01000025.1 GCA_900549055.1 uncultured Oscillospiraceae bacterium | reverse complement strand
AGTTAATTAGGGCTTGACGGTACAGCATTGTTTGTGTTACAGTATTCATGACGAACGGTGCTTCCTTTCAGTTGGTGTCAGCAACTTTAACTGTAACACAGAAAGCTCCATTCGTCACTCTTTTTTTATTTTCTGTAACACATCTATTGTAAACCTACAATCCATTGTATTTTCTGCTAACATTTTGGTTGAAATTGGGAAAAGAATAGTGTATAATAATATTAAAACAAAATTCAGGTATATAAAATGCAGTATATTATTCGGTTCCCTTAAATAATATTAAAAGGTGTTGTATGTATGCGAATATCAAAAGGCTTAATATCGGTTGTGAGTATGGCGTCAGCCATGCTGCTTCTTTGCTCGTGCACGGTTTATGATTTGGGATTGAGCGAGGGTCAGATAGAAAAGGTCATTTCCCAAATTGAGAATGAAGCACAGCTTTCTTCCGAGGCTGCAAGCAGTGAGAAAAATGCTGAAGCCCCTTCATCTGTTGCAGCTGCAAGCTTTTCTGAAGCTCCAAAGGAAACCGGAGGCAACAGTAATTCAGAAAACACTGCGGAAGAAAGTGAAATTTCCGATAATGACAATGCGCTGATAAATCCCGATATTTTTGAGCGCGAGCCGGTGCCCGAGGAGCCTGCGCTGCCGGAAACGGGATTTACAAATATACACAAAATTACAAATGCAGATGATTTGAATCAGTTTGCCAACGCTGTTATGTGCGGACATTCATATGCAGGAGAGCAGGTCACACTTGAGGCAGATATAGACTTGGCCGGAATTGAATGGACTCCCATAGGGGTTCGCGGGAGAGCCTTTAAGGGTGAATTTATAGGTAACGGTCATACCATAAGTAATTTGACCATAACGTCCTTAACGGATAAAATGACAGACGCCCGCGGTTATGAAGCTTGCGTAGGATTCTTCGGTTATGCGGAGGACGCCGTAATAAGAGGAATAACGCTTGAAAACATTAACATATCAATTCCAAAACGTAATAATGCGGAATCTTTGTATGTAGGCGCTGTTGCGGGCAGTATGTTTGCCGTAAACAGGGGAATAGAAATAAGCGAATGTAAGGCAACGGGGAATATAAGCGTATCGTCCGACGACTTGGTATTTGCAATGACAGGCGGAATTGTCGGTGGATTTGACGCAAATTACAAGGGCACTTATTATCGTATGAGTCTGTTATATTCTGCCGTTAATATAGCCGTTAATGGGGAAACCGTCACCTGCGGGGGAATTACGGGCATACTTAATTCCAGAAACAGTAAAGCTACAGATTCTTATGTAACCGATATAGTTTATATCGGCAGCATAGACGAGGCGAATGTAGGGTGCAGCTATACCGGCGGATTATGCGGAATTTATAATTCTGCTTACAGATGTGATATAAAAAATGCTTTTATTAACCTTGAGATAAAAAGAACACAGCTTGGTCCTTACACATTTATCGGTATTGTTTCAGGTGACCAATGCGTTGCTACCGGAGATTTAGGGCTTGAAAATGTTTACGGTATGATTACCTGCAACGGTAAAAATATGAAAATGTCAATGCTGGGCAGGAAAAACGGGAACGTTTATTTTAAAAACTGCACCGAAGCTGACCGATTACCGGATGATGCTTCATTTAATGCTGAGAAGTGGGATTTAAGCGATCGAGCTTTTCCAAAGCCTTATTTTTGATTTTCGTACTTTAATATTCAACATCGGTCGGCAAAAAAACGACCGATGTATTATCTTTTTTAAAAATATATTTAAGGCGATTTTTTTGGAAAAATTTTCATTTTACTATTGACAAGCTGTGTTGTAAGCGTTATAATGTTTACAAATCAGCGAACAAGTGAACGGATCGACTGTGACGGAATAAACCGATTTTGTTTTCTTGAATAGTTGAAGGGAATGCTGAAAAATGAAAAATAATAGCTTGCCGTTCGGCGAGTATGTTAAGCAAAGGCGCGAACAGCTCGGCAAAACAATGCGAGCCTTTGCCGCGGAGGTGGAAATATCGCCGGCTTATTTATGCGATATTGAAAACGGCAACCGTAAAGCGCCCGAAAGATTTTTGGAAAAATTCGTTAAGGCGTTGGAAATCAAGGATTCAGAGGATATTAACGCTTTTTATGACCTTGCGGGCGTCAGCAAGAACGGTCAGCACAGTGACATTAATACATACATCGATTCGCTGCCGTCGGCGAGAATGGCTTTGCGAACAGCTAAAGACCGCAATTTTACGGATGAGGACTGGTCGGAGCTTATTAAAATTATAAAACAAAAGAAATCATGAAAGGGGCAAAGGGGTGAAGCTGAATTATCCTCAAAAGGAAAGCGGGCTGTATATACTTTCAAGGGAAGATATAGAAAATATCGCGGAAGATGTTTTAAAAGAGTTCTTTCCGCAAAATTTAATACTTCCGAAACCGCTTGATACCGCGGAGCTTTTGGAAGACCGCTTGGGGTTAACAGTCAAGCAAAAATATATAGGAACACTTAGTTCCGCCGTTTTGGGACTGATAGTAATGAGCGATGAGGTTGAAATACCGTCATATGACGAAATGTATAAGCCTACGGTATTGCGGGAAACCTACGGAACGGTTTTAATAAACAAGCATCTGTGTGTGAGAGAAAATACCGCACGGCGAAGATATACCGAGACCCACGAGGGCGCGCATTTTATTTTGCACGGCGAGTATTTCAAGACAGCCGCAAATTCTGCGGCGAACCGCAAAAATAACTCCCGTGAATTTATAGCATGCCGCAAGGTTGAACTTTACGGGCAAAAAACAAATAATGATTCGGACTGGATGGAATGGCAGGCTGACAGCCTTGCAGCCGCGCTTCTAATGCCGGGAAATGTTTTTTGTTCCTTTGCAAGAAGTGTTATGCGCAAATACGGAATAACGGGAAGACATATTGTTAACAATTTTTATGTTAACAAAGGAAAGGTCAGAGATATAATTTCCGACATTGCAAGGGCGTTTAATGTTTCATACAGAGCGGCGCAGATAAGAATGCTTCATTTGGGGCTTATTACGGAAGGTTAACGGTGGGGAAACCCACCGTATATTTCGGGAAGCTTGTTCGCAAATCTGCGAACAAGCCGATAAAAGGGAGGTGGAAGTATGGAACAAATTAAATGTCCCATATGTGATAAAAGGGTTTGTGATTCCGATAAATCGCTCAAGATAGAAAAAATATCCTCTGAAAATTCGGGGAGTGCGGATATTGTTATAAAGTGTAAAAACTGCAAGGCGCATCTGGCAGTTAAAGTAATTAAATAAAGGAAACAGCTTCGTACATAGCACGATGTTAAACATACGGGCATGACAGGTAATCTTTAAGGATTCTTGTCATGCTTTTTTATTTTTGCGAAAGGAGGGGGCTTATGGGAACTGCCGAACGGATTATTGGGATGATGAAATATCTTTGCAGAGTAAGGCATTCAACAATGCCCGAATTGGCGGAAAGGTTCGGAGTTTCTGTAAGAACCGTAAAGCGGGATATAGATGAGCTGGGCTATTTAATTCCCCTGGAGACAAAGACGGGTCGGTATGACGGAGGGGTATATGTTATGGATAATTACAGATGGGATAAGCAATATATGAGTGCCGAAGAAACGGAATTTTTAAAAAATATTAAGAGGAAAGCCGCCGAAGGAACGGTGATTATTCTGAATGAAAAAGAATTCAGAATTCTTGATATGATAATTGAGGCTTATTCCGTGCCTCAAAGAAAATAAATGTTTAACCGTGACATTTTCCGTCAGGGTAATACGGTAAAATATTCCCGCAGCTGTAAAAAAACGGAAGGAGGGAGATAATGGATGAGACACAAATTGTGCTTGAAAGGCACGAGCAGAAAATCAATGCGATAGAAAAAGAAATATCGGAGCTAAAGGCAGTACAGTCGGAAATACGCTCAATGAACGAAACACTTGTGACCCTTGCAACCGAGCTTAAGCATACAAACGAGCATCTTGCAAGGCACGAGCGGAAGATCGAGGAGATGGAGGGTCAGCCGAGGGCACGTATGCAGCAGATTGTTACGGCAATTATCGCGGCGCTGGCGGGCGGACTGGTCTCCGCAATCATAGGCTTAATAATTTAACGTAAAGGAGAAAATTAAAATGAATTTACAGCAGTACATTGAACCCAAATTGCTTATTTTGGTTCCGGTTATGTATATCATAGGAATCGGGCTTAAAAAAAGCAGGGTAGCCGATAAATACATACCCCTGCTTCTCGGCGTAATTTCGGTTGTTTTGGCGGCGTTATGGGTGTTTGCGGCAAACGACCTTAAAAGCAACAGGGAAATACTTTTTGCATTTTTCACCGCAGTGACGCAGGGGATACTGGCGGCGGGGGCGAGCGTGTATGTCAGCCAGCTGTATATACAGTCTGGAAAGGATGAGTAAAGGAGAAGAAAATGGAAAAAGGAAAACAAAACGTGCTTGAGGAAATAACTGATTTTCCCAAGCAAAGCACTTTTAATTATGATGATATGACGGTTAAAAAGGGGGAGGGCAAAAATGACATTTACCGCAAGGACAAGCAAGCCGGGCGCGGGCAATAAATACTACATACGAAAGGCAAGCGGCGGTTACTCCAATGCCATTGCAGGTTACCCGAGGGATAAGGATTGCGATGTGCTTTCAAACTGTGTGGGTTACGCCTACGGCAGATTCAATGAAATAGGCGGGTACGGATATTGCAAATATTTAGCACCCGTAAACGCGGAAAATTTCATTCAGTATAAAGGCTCGTGCAAAATGGGTCAGAGCCCGCGCCCCGGTGCCTGTATGGTATGGCAAAAGGGTAAGACCCTCGCGGGTTCGGACGGTGCGGGTCACGTGGCGATAGTTGAAAGGGTGATAAGTGAAAACGAAGTTTACACCTCGGAAAGCGGCTACGGCACAAGGGCTTTTTGGAACCAAACGCGCAAAAAGGGAAATGACGAAAATTGGGGAGCAGGACCCGATTATAAATTCTTAGGGTTTATATATAATCCGGCAGTAACCGGGGTTAGCGCCCCGACCGCAGATAATGCCGCAAATTCCGACGCGATAAAGGCAGGCGACAGGGTCAGAATCGTACCCGGCGCGGTTTATTACAATATGACCGTAAACGTTCCCGACTGGATGCTTTCAAAGGAGTGGATAGTAAAAAGCGTAAACGGTGAACGCGCAGTAATTGATAAATCCACCGACGGCAAAAACTCCGTTTGCAGCCCTATAAGCGTTAAATATCTCAGAATCCTGAAAAAAGAAACGGGCGCTTACAGGGTTAAGGTTACGGTGTCGGCTCTTAATATCCGAAAAGGCGCCGGAGCAGACTACCCGATAGTCGGGTGTATCCGCGATAGGGGCGTTTATACAATAACGGAAGAAAAAAACGGTGCGGGCGCCTCAAAATGGGGCAGGCTGAAATCGGGAATAGGCTGGATAGCGCTTGATTATGTTGAAAAAATTTAAAATAATAAGGAGAACTTATAATGAGAGAAATAATTATAGTTACAGATTCGGTTTTAGCGGCAATCGGTTTTGTGTGTATTTGTCTTAGCGCTGATACGTATGAAAAAAGCATATCAAAAGCGTTAAGAAAAATTGTTTTCCCCGGGGCGCTGGCGGGCGGTGCGGTGTCGCTTTTAATATTTACACCGATAGGGTTATTAAACGCGGCACTTGGCGTGCTTTCGGGAATATTAACCGCGGAGGTAACGGCACTGCTGCTGTATATAGCAGCGCAAATGCGGCAAAAGGAAAATCCGGCCGTTTATTACGATGACGGATCACCTGCAAAATATTTTATTACGGGGGATAAGCACCGTAATTTTACAGATGTGAAAAGGTTTTGCTGCGCCATGAACACAAGGCGCAAGGATGTTTTGATTATTTTAGGGGACGCGGGGTTTAATTATTACGGTGATAAGCGGGACGATAAGCTTAAAGAAGAAATATCAAGCCTTAATATTACTTTGTTTTGTATTCATGGCAATAAGGAAGACCGCCCGCAGAATGTGGGAACATACGGTATACGAAGCTTTTGCGGCGGCAAGGTTTATTACGAGCCGAAATATCCCAATATCTATTTTGCGATTGACGGTGAAATATACACATTTGAGGGCAAAAGATATATGGTCGTAGGCGGTGCGCACAGTGTGGATAAAATGCGCTGCATTGAAGAAAATAAACCTTTTTTTGCGGATGAAATGCCGAGCTGTGAGATAAAGGTAGGTGTGGAGGAAAGACTTGCGGCGGAAAACAACAGTATATACGGTATGATGACGCATACCTGCCCGATAGATTATCTTCCTACTGAAATGTTTATGTCTACAAAGCAAAATGCCGAAATAAAGCGAAAGCCTAAAAAAGCAAAATCCAAAAAAATATTCAAGCCCGATATTGACCGTTCAACTGAAGAATGGCTCGGCAGACTTGAAAGGAGCTTGGATTACGAAATATGGTACTGCGGACACTACCATATTGATAAACAGCTTGATAAGGTTTATATGATGTATAATGAAATCAGACCGCTGCATATGAATTGAAATAATTACAGCTGCTTTGAGGCGGGTAATAAGTCCCCGGTGCTTACACTGACAAAGAAACACCGCCTATCCCTATTGGGACAGACGGTGCTTTTTTACGCCGCTAACGGCATTTCCATTTGGTTCTTAACGGCTTTGAGCGACAATTCCTGCGACTGCATTTGCAGCAGCGAAAAGTCTTTGTCAAGGTCGTCAAGCCGGCGTTTGAGCACCTGTTCGTAGGTTGCCTTTTTAGTCTTTAACGCCTCAATTTTTTAAGCCAGCGGTTAATAACCGCAGCAGATGAGCAGCCGTTGTCAATGAAGTGCTGGATTCGCTCCTCGTAGGTTTCAATATCTCTTTTGTAATTCATATAAAATTCAGCCGTCATTTTCTCGCGCTGTTTTTCATCGTTCGCCACGAACATACTGTTTGAAGAAACATTACCTGCGTTTAAATTGCATTTTGAAAGCGCCTCAATGTAATCCTCAAATATGTTTAAGAGCGGCAAATGCGGGTTGGGTATAAAATACAGGTTGCCGTGAAAATTTATCTTGACCGCCTGCATTTTTTCGAGTAAAAGCTGCACCACCGAATCAACATGCTCGGAATTGTAGCAGCTTTTAAACCGATCGAAAAGAGTGAGCGCCTGCTCGCAGTATTGCGCCGCGTCAATCTCCGGGTCATATTCGGTATTATCGTAGAACATTTCCTCGGTTTCACGCCTAAACGCTATGTTCGCAAGCTTTTTGTAATTGTTGGTTGTAGAGTCAAGCGTTTCCTTTACAAGCTCGCGGCAGATAACCGATGAGGTGTCCTGCTTGTTATCCCGGCAGTAAATGCGGTAGATATGCGTACCGCCCGCGTCTTTATTAACCACACGGTCCTTAAGCGCCGTGGTAGCGTATCTGTACGCGCTTGCCGCCGATTCGCGCGCGGGCTTTACCTTCGGTAAATTAAAGGCCTTGCCAAGCTCAATAAATTTGTCCTTCGGTATTAAAATGTTTGCGGTGGAATAATAGAGCAGCTTGCCTATTATTCCGTCGTTTCCTTCGTTTACTCCCATATATGACTGCATTTCCGGCATATTTGTTTCCTCCAGTATCAGATATAATTAACACTCGGCAATATCCACATATTTGCGGATAATATCAAGAGCGTCATCATAGCTCCGTGCATTATTGAACTCGGCTTTCAAAGCGGCAATCTGTTCTTTTGCGTCAAAAAGGTTATATGCTTTAATTGCATTAACCGCAGCGGCAAGAATGAAATAAATATTGCCGTCAGGCGAGTTAAAATCAATGCGGATTTTAGGCTTTGTTCTAAAATTGCTCATAGCTTTCACCTCGAAAATCTTCCGGTACACAAGGCTCGGTATCGGTACAGCTTATCCGCAGACCTATCAATGTGCCGGGTTCTAAAACGAGCTTTCCGTCATAATAAAGCCGCCGGGCTTTAGATACAGCATCCTCGGGACTGTCGGCTGTAACCGGGAAAGTCTCGGTTACAGTCTCCTCAATACGAATGTTATAGCTTTGAGCCATTGTTCTGTTCCTCCCTTATTTTTTCTTCGTATTCTTTTTTAAGCTTTCTGAAAAGTAATAGTGATAGGTAAGTCCCTGATATTATCTCAGACTTTTCCCCCACTCCACACCGTGCGTGCGACTTTCACCGCACACGGCGTTCCATCGATACATTTCATAAAAAGTTTAATAAATCCCATTAGAAAAACTGAATTATTTTATCGGCTCATTTCCTGCTAATTCTCGTAGCTTATTCACTTTTTGAATTTGTGTATTATTGAGATTAAGTAAGGTTAAGTATTTTTGAATAGTTTCTTCGGTGGTGGCGTGAATAAGCCTATGCACAGGTTTAAGTATTAAAACCAAATTTGCATATTTATCAGTACCGCCGTCGCATTTGGGCTTTTTATGGTGACAATGTATATCTTCAAGTATTTCAAAAGATTTACCTGTGACTGCACATTTGCCCCATTGGGCAGAGAACAAAGAAATTCGATTGTCTGCATATTCAACACTTTTGCCATATTGTGGCTGTAACATAATATCCTGCATTAAATGTGTATTTATCTGCAACTTATTATGTTTTCCACTCCTGCCCTCAGGCGTATATGGATTATCGGTTCGCTTTTTACCCATAGGGTTTTTATGCTGGACATATCCTATCGGATATATGGGTAATCCGCAACTCTTACTAAAACGCAGCATAGAAGATTTACCAAATCTTTCTAATTCTGTTTTAGTAAGTTTTCTTCCTTTGTTTCTGTCTTTCGTGAGCCTATTACCGCCAAGAAGCCTGTTTGTGAAAACAGTCATAACTGCTCTATGCAGAACTCTGCAATCGTGGTTTATTCCCATTGCAATGCGATAGTAATTTTGAATACCTAACACCATACTGTTGTATGTACTGATTTCAATATCCTCTCGTCTGTTTCCTACAGGTTTGGCAATCTGCTTGGCCTGCTTAACCAACTTTTGTTTAGCATTTTTAAGAGCCTTGTCACACATATAAGAACTCACTACATATCTGTTTCGACCATATTCCTTTCCCTTTGGTTTGACTTTGATTTTGAAGCCGAGAAATTCCGAATAATGTCGCTTTAGATTTACAACACGGGTTTTCTCTTGAGATATTTCTAACCTTAACCGTTCAGATAACCATTGCGTAATTGCAATTTTCACCTTTTCCGCGGTTGATTTAGTACGGCAGAAAACCCGAAAATCATCAGCATATCTAACCTCAAACATTTCTTTCAAATTTGTCTTTTTCATTATAGTATATCCATTGCTCTTATCCATTCCCTTTGTTCCTCTGTCACGAATATGTTTTAATGCTATGGGGTTTTCTTGCCATTGGCTTTCAATCCAATGGTCAAGTTCATTTAAAACTATATTTGCAAGTAACGGAGAAATTATTCCGCCTTGCGGAGTACCTTTGATTGGTGTTATTGTACTTCCGTCAGACATACGAATAGGGGCTTTAAGTATTTGGCGTATAATATAAATCAATCGGGTATCTCTGATACCCATTGCCCAAATTTGACGAATAAGTTTAGAATGATTGACATTATCAAAAAAACCTTTAATATCAAATTCAACCACATAATGAAGATTAGACCAATGCATAAGATTTTGCACTTTTGATATAGCGTTTTCAACGCTGCGCATAGGTCGGAAGCCATAACTGTTATCGCTGAATTTTGCTTCACATATAGGCTCCATAACCTGCTTAATACATTGTTGTACTAATCTGTCCCATATACAGGGAATACCAAGCGGTCTTAATGAACCGTTAGGCTTTGGAATATCTTTGCGCCTTACGGGTTTTGGTCTATATCCGTGCGGTGAACCGCACAAAATATAATTGACTTTATAAACAACATCTTCAGGTGATAACTTTCCAATATCATTTATAGTTAAACCGTCTGTACCTGCCGTTTTACTTCCTTGATTAGTCTTAATGTTTCTGTATGCCAATAATATATTTTCCCTCGCTAATATTAACTCCATTAGGTCGGTAAATATTTCGTTGTTTTTGCTTTTGCTATACAGTTCATCAAAACTTTTTTGCATTTGATAGTATTCGGCGTGACGCAAATCGTCAACACATAGGATTTTGCTGTGTTTTTCTTTTGGCACAGGCATCACTCTCCTTTCTTGGGTGAGTGACCCTTTTTGTCTTACTCGTAATCCTGTAATGATTTATAACTTTTTTAATTATCAATGTACCGACTTGTGGCCATTCCTACTACTCAAATTACTGAGTTATCAACAGTTCGACCACTACTTTTCAGCATTGGTTAAGCAACTTATTTTCTTCGTTTGCAATGTTCTTAGATAGAACACCAATACCTTTTCTTGTTCCGATAATTCTATCTTTACATATATCCTTAGGCGCTTGCTTTGAGCCTGTCAGCTTGAATATGCCTGTAACATATTATGGACTTTCATAACTAACATTTTTACTAATCCACACTGACACCATCTATAATGGTACATACATTTCTATATGTTGGACGTTTAGACCCGTACATTCGCAAGTTCGTCAGTTATATATTAACATTCTCACCATAGATATTTTATAGACCCCCGGTCTGTCGGAAACACCATCTTTCTGAGATAGCTTTCGTAAAGAAAATATATTTCTTTTTACGGTTTCTTTCAACCGACTTCACCGAGCTTTTAACATAGTAACTTTCGTTTATATATGCTAATCGGAGTATCAGGGAAGGCGTTTCAGGGCGTTACCCCGTCATTCCACCTTTCAAATTATCAGTTCAATAACAAAAATATGTTATTGCCACATTTTGTTTAATAGCGCAAATCGCACTATTAAAATTGTTGTAGAACAAGTCGCACGATAATCGTCCACGCCCTTCTGATCGATAGGCCAGAAAAGGCGCTTGTAGGTCTCGCACAGCGGTGCGCATATTGCCTGAATTTTAACCTGCGCTTTTTGCACCTGCGGGTTGGAGCGCACGTCCATATCCACAGCCTCAACTATTTTCTTGGGCGACAAAGAGGATATAACCTCCTTTAAAAATCCCGTGTTCTGTACCCCTGTCAGCCCAATAAACAGCTTGTCTCCGGATAAACAGCTTGCAACGTCTGATTTTAAGCCGCCTTCGGTAAGATATACGGTGTCGCTGTCCCGGTTGCCGGTTATGTGGATATATGAGGGAACAGAGGTTCCCTCAAATTTTTTCTGCTTGGCAGAAGACAACCACATAAACCTTGTGCCGGTCTTTTCAATCGTTATTCCCTCCGGCGTAGTAACTCGCTTAACGGGCGGATTATCGAAACGGATCTGTAAGCCCTGTATAAGATTTTGCTTATCCCGTATCGGAATTAAAATACCGCTCTTAAACGCCGCTATATGCCATAAGCCGTCGGTTCTGTAAAACCCCGGCATACCGTGCAGGTCATAACGTGCTGCGAGACTGTCGCATATCCATTGCCGTTCCGCGTTGTCGGTGGGAAAGCTGCGGTACATATTCCGGGCGATTCTTTCGCTGTCAAGCCCTCTGTTTAAAAGATTTGTAAAGTGCTCTTTTTCAAGGCGTAACAGCTTTAAAAGCCCGGTATATATTTCGCTTCGCTCGCTAATTTCCCGTATTTGGATTTTGCTCTTTTCGGGTTCCACCGGGACATCGTGCCGCCTGACAGACGGCTCGTTAAGCAGCGCATTATAGCTCTCATAATTTTTAAGGCACACGCCTTTCGGATTAAAAGAAGAATATAATGTGACCGCATTGCCGCCGGTACCGCAGTTATGACAGTAAAACATATTTGTGAGCCTGTTCAAATACATACGGTAACGGTGGTCGCAGCAGTAGGGGCAGCGCGCCTCAACCTCGTCATTCGTAAGTGTGCTGCGCTTAATATTTATTCCGCAAAGCTCCGCCGTGTCTACAAGGTCAAAGTTAATATACGCGCCCATTTATGACGCTTGCGGCAGTTCTTCCGCTACGGGGGTTCTGCTCATTGAGCGAACCGACAGCGGCGCATTTTTAACCATTCTTAAAAATACCGTCTGGCAGGAAAGGGAGGACATATCGAAATGAGCAACGCTTTCGGTGTTGTCAATAAACACGGGGAAATTAAGCCCGGTAAGCTTGCGCATCAGCGCGCATATTTCAAGCCCTGCCGCCGTGCGTTCGGATAAAGACAGCGCCGCGTAATTCCTGCCCTTGTAAGCAAAGCGGAATACGCTTTTAAGCTCACCCGTTGTTTTAACGGGTTCAAATAATGTTATGCTTACATTCGGCATTTTAAGCTCCTCTGCCAACAGCTCGGTCCGCTTTGAAACATATTCTTCAAGCGAAGCCAATATTTCGGTATACTTTCGCTTATTGTTTTCAAAGGAGGCTGCCTGCTCGTTCAAAGCTGTAATTTGCGCGTCTACCGAATATTCCCGCAGCTTTTTGATCTGCGCTTCAAGTTCTGCAAGATTTCTTTCCTCACTTTCAAGCTCCGAAAACTCCTCGTCAGATAAAAGCCCGCGGGAGAGGAGCATATCTATCTCCTCAATTTCCCGCTGCATAATCTCCGGCGAATCGTCCCCGGTGCGGCGCAGATCGTCTAACTCTGCGGACAGCTTTTCGGTATCGTCCTTTTTAAACCGGTCAAAGGTCTGCTTTGCCTTTTGCTCGGTTTCAAGCATTTCCTTTTTGGTTTCCGCCAGTCCGTTTGCATTTTTTAAGATACGGTCTATCTCGGACGAAATATCCGCTTTTGCACTTGCAAACAGTTCATCGGTAAGGGTAACCGAACAGGTGGGGCATTTAGAGCCGGGTTTAAGTCCCTCAAGCTTTTGTTTAAGCGCGGAGTACCTGCCTTTAAGGCTTGTGAGTTCAGTTTCAAGCTTTGCAATATCTCCCGAGAACTTTGAAACATATTCCCGCTCTCTTGCCGCTTTCAGCCTTTCCTCCAGCGCCGCCGCTTTAGCGGCGGTCGGGCTGTTTACGGCTGATATCAGCTTTTCGGAAAGTATATCCCGCCGTTTTCTGAAATCCTCAAGGTTTAAACCCTCAAACTGCTTTTCTTTCAGCATATGCACCGTGGCGGCTGTAGCCTCCGCCTGCTCGTTCAGCCTGTCGCACTCGGCGTTGTTCGCCTGTACCGTTTCGCGCAAGGTTGCCCTTTTAGTCTCTAATATCCGCAGCTGTTCGTCACACCGCCGAATACCCGCTCTGTAATCGGTAAGCATTTCGGCAGGCTCGGTTATATTAAGCCCCTCAAGAGGTTTTTTAAAGCCGTCGGACATTGCGGATAATATCTGCTCGCTGCCTACCGTTTTAAGATTGCGGAAAAGCAGCTCGCGCCCCCTTACTTCGCTGAAGCTTGTAAGGTAAAACGGATTTAATATGCAGAGAAAGGTGTCCTTATCGCAGATAAAGCGGTTTATTTCCTCCTGCCTTACAGAAAAGCTGTCGAATATAAGCTCGGTTTTAGAGCCGAATCTTCGCCGTATAAGGCTGTGCAGTACGCCGTTTTGGTCGGTAAAGTCTATCTTTACCTCACATCCTGCGCTTTCGGAGTTAATAAGCCTATCCGCTTTTTGCTCTCCGAAATATGTAACGCCGTAAAACGCGAATGCTACCGCGTGGGCAAGGGTGGTCTTTCCGGTGCCGTTGTGCCCGGTGACGCAGTTAACGTCACCGAGCGCAAAGCTTACAGGTTCTTTTTGGTTGCGAAAGCCCGAAAGAAAGATTTCTTTAATGCTTATTTCGGTTATCTGTTCCATAAGCTCCACTCCTTATTCCCAAGGTAAAGCATTCTGCTCGTTTAATTTCGTTATGCCGTCGGGTGTTTCGGTTTTGCTTATAAGGGTCAGCATTTCACCGTAGGTCTGCATATCCCGCCGTATTATTGTGGTCTTCCACAATTCGTCTCCGAACTCGCCTACAATAAGCCAGCGGCTGTATTTGTCCGGCATGACTTCTGTGCGGATAACATTAAATACCGTATATCCCGGCTGTACCAAACAGGGGAAGGAATTACGGTAGCTTTCGAGCACCTCGCTTTTGCGCTTGTATTCCGGCTCGTTTTCCTTTAGAGTTTTCAGGTTGTGCTCCGAAATTTTAAGCGCGCGGTTAAGCTCGTCCGCCTGTCTTTCAAGCAAAGAAATTTCTTCACTTGCCTTATCGTATCCCTTTTTTAAGGCCTTTTCCTCAAAGGCTTTAAACAGTAAATAGACTAAGGCTATACCTGCGGCTAATACCAAAAAAGCCAAGGTATACTTTTCGCGCGTCCATATGCCGCTTAAAAGTATTGCCGTTTCTGCCGTAACCGTCAGCAGAAGAATTGCGGATATAACTATGACTGCCGTTACTGTTTGTGCGTTCTTTTTCATTTCTCTGTCTCCTTTTTAGCTTGCATCTTTTGCTTATGCTGCTTTATCAAAGCCGCGAATAATGTTGTATTTCCCGATTGCAGCGCTTTCCCGTTCCTCAATTTTAACATTGCAGATAATCTGCCCGTCTTTTAGATCCGGATTGCCCTGCATATATCCCGTTATAATTCTGTTCTGCGGGGTTTCTAAGGTTAGCGCTGTCTGCGTACCCTTAGCGCCGTTACGCACTACGGATTTCACCACACGGAACTTAATGCCCGCGGTGCTTTCCTGTGGCTTAGCGACTTTAGGCGCTGCTTCTGTTTTAGGCGGATCTGCCGGAGCATTTCCCGCCTTTTGCGCCTTTTTCCGTGCGGCCATCTGTTGGTTATAATGTACGGCTAAATCCTTGTATTCGCTTTCCTGTATAACAAAGCTGCTTCCTCTCGGTTTAATGTATACCCATTTACCCTCAAGGCTGTAAAGGTATCTGCCGATTCCGAGAACAGACGCCGCGCGCTTCAAAGCGCCCGAAAGTCCGCCCTTTACGGGTTCAATGTCCGTAGCGCCCGAACCGTCGGATTTTTTTATCCATTCGTTTCTTTCGGGGCTGTAAACGGAAATTGCGCATACATACGCAGATGACTTGCCCTCCGCGCTCGGAGCTACCGTAAATTCGTTCTGCCAGTTTTCAGGTCCGAATATTTCATCCAGCCGCTCTTGAATAGCACGAGAATTTACAAACGGTACGGCAAAGCCCTTGGTCTTTTCCGTGTTTGTATATGCCGTTCGCCATTCAATATCCGAGGCGGGGAAAGGGAGTAACAGCTTCTGCTTTTGCGCTTCGGTCATAAAGACACCTCCCCATAAAAGTCCGCAAGCGTTTTACCCGATGGAATAAGAATATCCGAATAATAGTATTCGGGCGTCTTATCTGCCAAATGCTCCATCAGCTCACGGTGATTTAATTGCAGCCGGTTATTCTTGATATTAAAATAATCATCGTTATCCGGCAGACTTAAAATATAGTCCGGCATATTGGAAAGGGAATAGGGGGATTTAATTGCCGGCAGCACATTTCCTCCGGTACATAAGGAGAAGTCGTTGCTGACATTTGAAAACGGATAAACAAACATTTTTGAATTTTCTCTCAGTATTCCGTTTTCGGCAACGCCTAAATATACCCGTAGGATTTTGCCGCTGCCGCCTATCTTAAAGCCGAATACAAGCTTCGGCAGCGGGAAGTCCGGGTACTCGGTCGCCATATATGTAACGGTGGCTTTTGAGTAGGGATATTCTATCGCTGCGGAGAAATCTCCGGTTTCGGGGCAACAGCTGTAAAACAGCGCGTTTTTGGGTAATACGGCATGGTATACCGGCTTTATTTCCCGAAGACTGCTTTTTATGCAGACAAGCAGATCATTGATTGAGATATTTTTAATACGTTTAATGCCGTTTCTTCTTTCCTCGACCGCTATTTCCGCACTGTCCGAGATATGAATGGATAATCTGTCGCGTTTCATTATGCTGCTTTCTTCCTTTCTTTCCGTTTTTTCATAGGAATTATTTTCGCCGTTTTTTTGTCCGTCAGCCTTTCAAGCTCCCCGCAGGAGACCTCTGCAAAATTCAGTATAGAGGCGACGGCTTTTATCATACTTACTGTCTGGTAGAATTCCGGACCTATATATACCTTCAAAAAAGCTTTTCTTGTTGACGAAACATTGTAATCCCAGTCATACGAATAATCCCCGACAGAGCGCATTTTATTGCTTATGTGCGCTTCAAGGCGGCTTATCCAAAAGTTATTGCCTTTAGGTATGCCGTTCATGCTGCCGTATTTCAGAGCAAGACCGATATATCTTTTAATACACTCGTTTCTGAAGACTATTACCGTACAATCTGCTTCATCACTTTCGTCCTCGTCAATATATCCGTCCAAATACAGCAAAGTGTCAAAAAAGGTCTCATATTCGCTGTCTGAATGAATTTCACTGTCCGTTACGGAAAAACCGTTGTCATACAGTATCTTATCCATAGCGAGAACAGAAATGTCATGGTCTATATCTCCTATATAGCTATCAAACACAAAACCACCCCTTTATATATAGTCCGAATGTGAATTGAGCGGCGGAGTATACGCTATTTTTGAATACAACTCAAAAAGCGCCTTGTTTTCCGGTCGGTCTGCGGCAATATTTTCCTTGTAATAGTCGCATACCGTTTCAATATCCGTGCGGTCAAACGCAGTCATATTAACCTTCCCGGTATTTACTTCTTTTCCCTGCATTTTGGGGAGTATTACCGCCTTGTAAAGATACGCGGCGCCCGAAGATATTTCTTTGAGCCTTTTAAGGTGATTAACCTGCTTTTTTGAGGGGATAGCTCTGAGATTCTTCATGAACAGCTCCGGTATTATTTTCGCCAACATTCAATAATTCCTCCTCGGTTACAATTCTGGTTTTGGGTTTTGAATAGTAGGTAATAATGCAGAAATACCGGTTACCTGCCGTTTTATGCCGGGAATACACATAACCGTACCCTGTTTCCATACAGGCGTTGCAGCGCGCCCAGTCCTCCGGTGAGATTTCTCCCCAGTCGCCGCATTTGTGGCGTTCAAGCGCGCAGGCAATATCTGTTTCCGAAAGTATTTCCTTTGCCTTTCGGCTTAACGTATACTGCCCTATATCCCGTATCTTCATAAGTATGGGTCTGCGGGAATACTGCGTTTTAAGCGCTTTGAGCGTAACTATCGCCCTTTGCTCTGCCTGTATTGCCCTTAAAAAGCTCTCATAAGCGGCAGATAATTTCCTTATGCTCTGAGGATAATTTTTAAAGGCTTCAAGCAGATTTTTCTTTGCGCGCTTGGCTTTCATTGAACGAAACAGCAGGCGTATTTTTGCAATTATTTCTCTTTTAAAATTCATATGTACCCCTTTCAGGCTGCGGCGGGCAAAATGCCTGCCGTTTTGGTGCGGATGTTCTGCATTATATTATCCAGCTCGCATAGGCTTTTTTGGAGCCTGAAGGATATTTCCGTCAGCTTAAAGCCGTCAAGCAGCAGCGCCAGCACCTCGCGCTCGTTCTGCTCAAAGGCGTTTAAAAGCTCGGATATTTGTATACGCTCCAAAAGCTCGGCTATACCGTCGTGCTCGTCCGCTAAGGTTTCCGCAACTATGCGGTAATAGTCGTCGTTGCAGAACAGGCTTATAACGTTTCCCTCGCTTTCCGCCTTTACTGCCGCAACCGCTCTGTCCATCGCCGCATATGCGCGCTTTTTAAAATTGTCTTTGCCGGAGATAACGCAATCCAAAAACGCGAATACAACGGTATCGTAGTATTCATCGGGGGATAGTCCTCGCTCTTTCAGGTATTGTGTTATAACTCCGTGATGTTCCGCCGCAAACGCGGCTTTTTCTTCTGTTAATATCATTTTTCTGTCTCCTTTAACCTATTGTGATATATTTGTTTTCAGTAAGAATGTTAAAGATGATTTTGTTGCTTTCAACCTCGCTTATTTGGGTTACGCCCTCTCTGTCGGTCGGTATGTTCTTCTGCTTTTTCTCCCTTACGATTCTGCCCTTTATAACGTGCGGGTGTTCGCAGTCCACAAGCCCGTTCATAAGTCCGCTCGCTCCCACTAAACCTATTTGCGAAAGATTAAGGGGTAAAAGCGGATTGCGGGTTCTGTTTTCAAGCTGTGAGCTTTCAAAAAGAATATCTAAGCTGTCCGAGCTTTTAAGCTGTTCGGCTAAGGCTTCAACATCGAAAACAGATCCTCTGAAATGGGAAATTTCCGTTTCCTTTTCGGGGAGTGAATACAGTCCCGCAGGTATAGTATCTATAAGGGGAATTTTATCCGGCTGTAAGCAAAGCTGCTCTATCCTTGCGGCGGTCTTATCCGCCGTGCGCCTTTCGGTGCGAACGCCGAAAAACACTATCTGCTTATACTTTTTAAACTCGCTGTCACGGAATCTGTATACCGAAAGATTTTTGTAGTAAGACGAAAGTATACGGCATACCGATTCGTTGGCACGGTGATAGGGTATTATGTATATAAGCAGTCCGCCTTTCATTAAAAGCGGTAGAGTGTCTGCAAGAAAAGCGCGTTCCATTCTTTTGCTGCCGCCGTTTCCGGGGCAGGAAAGGTATGGGGGATTTAAAAGCAGCGCATGAAACCTGCCGGGCGGAACAGACGAGCCGAAAAAGCTGCCGAGACCTACGCGGTCGAGATTCTTCTGCGCCGTATGTCCTCTGCTTTCGTCAAGCTCTATTCCGTAGGTATCGGCGTTCTCATTTTCCGCAAGGGTTTTAAGCGCCAGTCCCTCTCCGCAGCAGGGGTCAAGTATATTGACATTGCTTTTGGGGAAATTAACCGCCTGCTTAATTAACCTTATGTGCTCCAAGTCCGTAGGGAAGTATCCCATTTTAATACGGTTCATAAGGTGCGCCGCCGCCTTTGCGTCGATGCTCTTTTTATTCGGCAGCATATCCGCAAAGGAATTAAGCGCAGATACTAAAGCGGGGTAATTTCCGCCGTTTAAATACCCGAATCTCTGAATTGCCTCAAACATTTTAAGGGCGGTAGAATAAAGGTTTTCATCCCCGTACTCACCGAGCGGGTGCAATATGTTTGCAAACTCCGCCCATAACGCTTTAGCGGTAATATGCAGCTCGGATATTGAACCGTAATCCCTTTTTTCAAGATAAACGGGATACTGTTCATTGAGAGCTGCAATTAAGCGTTTCAGATTTTCGCCGCACTCGGTCAGCTCGTCAAGGCAAAAGCAGCCGTTATTTTCACAATCGCTCATCCTTTACCTCGCTTAGCCTGCGGTAATTTATCCGCCTGAACACCGAGCCTTTATACCCGAAAGTAAGAATATTTTTAAGGGCATTAAGCGCAGTATTGAAAACCAAAGCTTCCACACTGTCGTCCGCAACTAAAAAAACCGCAATGTATTTCTCCTGATCGTCAATTATGATTTTCATACGGTCGCTTTTCGCGAATACATAGGTTCTTCTGCCGCCGGGTACATTCTCAAAGCACTTGGTAATTTCAAGCTTCGGCATTGCCTGTGAAAACTGTGTGCCTAAAAACGCAGTGAACATATCCCAATCTCTTGTGGGATTGTCCGTGGTAAAAACTGCGCTGTTTGCAACATAAAAGCCGCCGCTGTTCTTTTTATCCTTAGCACCTGCCGGTATTTCTATGCCGCGCATTTTTCCGTCCTCCTCTTACGCTTTTTAACCGTTTCTGCTCTTGTGGAAATAATTTTAGAGGAAAAGGTCACATACCTTGTAGTCAGGTCGCCTGTCACAAGTAAATCGTATAGAAAAGAGGTTACGGCGGTAGCCGCGGTAAGGTTTGCGGTTACCGACTGCGGGGCGGATACCGCGCGTTCCGCGCAGGAAAGCTCGGTCGGCAGCTTATCCTCAGCCTTTAAAATATCCGGATAAAGCGTGCCTACGGGCTTAAAGGTCGTTCTTCCGTTTTGTCTAATTCCGCAGACCACCTGACCTGTATGCTCTCCGTTGCCGGAATCTATATATACCAAATCCTTTGTTTCGTAAAAGACCTTATGGCATATGGCTCTCGACTTATTGTTATCTACGCAGCCGATTAAAATTACGCGCTGGGTCTCCCTGGCATTAGTCCACGGGCTTTTTGTAAAGTCCGGTCGGACAAGCTCTTTCAGCCGCTGTTCGCTTTCAATATATTCTGGTATATATTCGCACTCTATACCGAAAGCTCCGGCATAACGCTCGGCTAATACCGACGCCTTGTTTCTGCCTATATCCTGCTCAATAAAGTTCTGTCGGATAAGGTTTTTGCGCTCTACAATATCCCCGTCGCAGATAATAATGCGGTAGTCGCGGTTTTCATCTGAAAAGGCTATGCGGTAAAGGTGGGGAATTAAATATCCGCCCGTACCGCCTGCGCCCAAAACAATGATTTTAACCGGTGCTGTTGCGGAATATCTCATATTCTGTCCTCCCCGAAAACCTTTTTAAACCGTAACCCCATATGCCGCGGTTTTTTAATTTCAGTACCCCAATGGCGTATGTTTTCTTTCCACTCCTCCGGGTAGCTGCCAAAAAAATCTCCCTCAAAAACATCTTCGGGGTTAAGGGGAATAAACTTACCCGCACACCCGGCTCTTACCGTTATTTCGGGGAATGTTCGGTTGAACCTGCCCGCAACGGCGTAAAGCCTTGTTTCCTTTTCATCGGCATTGTCGGTTCCGGAAAATACCGCAGGCATAGTGTTATGCGAATGAAAATCCATAACATGAATATATCTGTCGGGATACGGCTCGTCCGTTTCGCTGTTTACCGAGGCCTCGGATATTCTCTGTTTCGGAACCTTTATTATGTACTCCTTTTCTTCCGTATCGTAGAGAATATGCACTAATACCTCGTAATGCAGCTCGTCCGAAATGCTCTTAAAAAATCCCATAACCTTTGAAAAGATATGTGCGGGGATTTTGGGGAGCGCCATTTTAAACTCCGCCCGTATATCCTCAAATTCACGGACATTCTCTGCGGGGGCTGTAAAGCACCCAATTTCGTTTCTGCGCTGCTCGTACACTCTGCCGTCTTTCGACGGCAGGAGTACGATAGGCTTATTTGTCTGTGCGGCTTCCGCCTTGGTAAGGCAAAGCTCCTTAATACCGGAGAGCGCCTCGCCCTTGGTCTGCGCCTTTTTGAAAAGCTTTACTATACATTCGGGGTTTTTATCCGCGTCAGTTTTAGCTTTTTTAAGCGCTTCCTTAAAGGCTTTGGAGTTCTCGATTTCGGCCTTTATATCGTAGACCTTATCCGAGCCGGGGTTACTTACGCTCTTTGTGGTTTTTCCGTAATTCACCGTCCAGGATATGGTTTTCGAGTCCGAAAGCTCGGGAAAATCCGCCTCATACTTTTGCCGCAGATCCTCAAAGGTCGAGTCTCTGTCCTCAATATTTTCCTTGACCTTTGCGTAGGAGAATATTGCGGGCTTTGCCGCCAATGCTTCAAGCATACGCTTTTCGCCCTGCACCTCAAGATTCTGCATTACCATGTCAAACTTGTCGAGCATTGTCTCTTGAACGGGTGCGGGATTAGGCGCTGCCTGCTGCATTATAGGTTGTTGTACTACCGGTTGCGGCTGCACGACCGATTGCTGTTGTGGTATGACCTGTTGCTGCACAATCGGCTGTGTTTGCGGTGCAACCTGCTGCTCCGTTGCGGGAGCTGCCTGTGGGGTCTGCGGCGTCTGAACAGCCGGAGCAGGCGTAGGAATTACCTCCTGCGGTGCTGCGGGCTGTGCTGTCGGCGGGGCAGCAGGCACGGGTTCTGCCTGAACCGGAGCCGCTGCCGCCGTTTGCTGTGCCGGTTCTTCGCCCGGCCATACGGCTGCGGGAGTAAACGGCACGCTTTGCGGGCTTGGTGCTTGCTCGGCAGGTGCACTGTCAAAATCGTCCATACTGTCGAGGAAGCTGTTGATGTTGTCTTGATTGCTGTTTTCCATGCTTTTCTCCTTTTTTGTACCAAGCGGACAATCCTTAATATCTAAAAGAAATTCCGTTACTGTGCAAAATCTTTTATAGATACCTCACACTGCCTGATGGTACGCTTTTGTTTTTATGTAAAAACAAAAAAGACCGACCCATCCTGCAAAAATACAGAATTGGTCGGTCAATCTTGTGATTACCGAATTTAGTTGCGGGCGCTTTAGA